>CAZOUU010000210.1:0-1667 GCA_964583045.1 uncultured Lachnospiraceae bacterium
TGAAGGAATAGCAGGCTCTATCTTAATACCTGATACATCTGGTCTTAGGCCTAATATTCCCTCAACGCAGCCTACCATAACCGTAGAGGCTGTACCTGTTAACCAATGTACATGAGCTCTACCTTCAAACGGACTTTCGCTACTCTCTACAAATTGTCCATGACAATATGGCTCTAACTTTCTAACCTCTGCTTGATCATTCATAGATGCAGGCGAACTTTCCTCAAAATATTCAAAAGCTCTGTTACCATGTCCCATCAAACTCTCAGCTAGAATAATCCAACCTTGAGGTTGAGAGAAGATTCCACCATTTTCTTTGGTAGAAGGATTAAATAATAGCATTAATGCTCCATCAAATGCATGATCTACATAAGATGGTGCCATAACTCTAACTCCATAAGGTGTATTCAATTCTCTATGAACAGACTCCAATGCTTTTTCAGCTTGATCCTTAGAAGCCAGACCACTGATAACTGCCCACGACTGAGGATTCAACCACATATTAGCTTCAGGATCATGTTTGGAACCAATGATAACACCATCCTCTTTATAACCACGAACATATCTATCATCTTCCCAACAAGTATCTTGTATTATATTACCAAGCTCTGTCTGAATCTTATCTAGATAAGCTATATATTCTGTATCATTCTTTCTCTCGGCGAAATATCTAAGCACTGTCATAGCATAATATAACTGCATAGCTACAAATGATGACTCTCCAGCCTTACCAAGTCTTAAGCAATCATTCCAGTCAGCATGTAAGCCTGCTGGCATCTTATGATTTCCTAGGTGGTTCATAGAGAAGTCTATAGCCTTCTTTAAATGGTCATATACTGATGCTTCTCCACCATTTGCATATAGAATAACCTCATCCATAAATGCTTCGTTACCCGTCTCCGCTATATACTTATATACAGTAGGGAATAACCATAATGCATCATCCGCTCTATATGCTGGATGGCCTGTCTCGTTTACGTAAGAGGCATCATCTGGTGTATCCTCATGACCAGCATTATGTGTAAATTTAACAAGTGGTAATCCACCACCATTATCTACCTGTGCTGATATCATAAATTTTATCTTCTCTAACGCCATCTCTGGCTCTAGATGTATAATACCCTGAATATCTTGTACAGTATCTCTATAGCCATATCCATTTCTAAGTCCACAATATGAGAATGAAGCTGCTCTTGACCAAATAAATGTCATAAAGCATTGATATGCATTCCAGGTATTTATCATATTATTAAATGATTCTGAAGGCGTATTTACCTGTAAATTATTAAGCTTTCCATGCCAATAAGCCTTTAATTCTGAAAGCTCTGCTAAAGTTTTAGCCGCTACATCTTCATACTCTGCTATAACTGCTGCAGACTCTGCATCCTCCTTCATACCTAAAATATATACTAATTCCTTTGTCTCGCCCGGTTGTAATTCAAGCGCAGTATGAAGTGCACCACACGCATTAGTATTATAATTAAGAGAATTATCACAACAACCATTTTCTACGGAAACAGGGTTATTATATTGGTGATATCTACCTATAAATGATTCCTTATCGCCTGAGTAAGAGGTAACTGGCGCACCAGCAAGTCCAAAGAATCTTGATGTAGCCTCATCACCATTAATCTTTATCTTACTTACATTCTCATTAATAACCTGTT
>CAZOUU010000210.1:1677-2751 GCA_964583045.1 uncultured Lachnospiraceae bacterium
TATTTAAGAAAAGACCCAGAATAAATATCAAAATAGCCATAAAAATGGTCGCTAAAATAATTCTTTTATTGCTTGATTTGGTGAGTCTCATAATAAAATCTCCTATATCCCCAAATGCTCATAATTATTACTATTAGTAAATTCACAGTAACCAAAGGTAGATATTTTTCTAACTTTATCAGAAGTATTTGTAACCTTAAGTCTCCATACTTCGTGTGTTTTATTAAGAGGTACATAATATAGTGCTTCACTCTTAATTCCAGCATACTCTGCTATCATATTAGTATATGCTGTTCCATGATGGCATTCACTCTTGTAAGACTCTAAATCCTTACCAACTGGCTGCCAAGAAGCTGACCAATAATCCTTTGTCTCATCATCACGTAGATATATATATCTACCTGGTTGATCAAAACTATTAAAAATATATCTGATTATTCTTCCATTAGCTCCACTTTTAACAAAACTATACCCTCCAGCATTATTTGATATAATTGCACCATATTCTGGTGAACCTAAGTAATTTGCCCATGGTGCTGGTGTATCTGGCCTAGTTATAATGTATTCCTTGTTTTTCTCGTTGAAATTACCATATCTCATATTGCACTATCCTCCTATATACTAAATTCCTCTTTCTTCAAGAAAGCGAATTATTAAAATAGGGGCAAGTATAATTTCTTGCCCCTATAATATTGATGTAATTAATCTTGTTCTACATCCTTAAGGCTAAGACTAATCTTGCCCATAGAAATCTCTAATACTTTAACCTTAACTACGTCTCCAATATTTACCACATCTTCAACCTTTTCTACTCTTTCTTTAGCAAGCTTCGAAATGTGAATTAAACCATCTTTGTTTGGTGTTAATTCCACGAAAGCTCCGAAAGGCATAATTCTAACTACTTTACCTTCATATATCTTACCTACTTCAATAGGATCTACGATAGAATGAATGATTTTTATAGCCTTATCCATACCTACTCTATCAGTACCACAAACAGATACTTTTCCTTCGTCATCGATATCAATCTTAACACCAGTCTCTTCGATAATACCATTAATAGTTTTACCTCTT
>CAZOUU010000210.1:2761-3138 GCA_964583045.1 uncultured Lachnospiraceae bacterium
ACCAATAATCTCACCAATCTTCTCTGGATCAATCTGAATCTGTTCAATCTTAGGTGCAAATTCGCCAACTTCTTTTCTAGGCTCTGTAATAGCTGTTTTCATACAAGTATCCATAATGAATAATCTAGCATCATGACATCTTGATATAGCACCCTCTACTATGGATCTAGTAAGACCATGAATCTTAATATCCATCTGTATAGCAGTAATACCCTTAGTAGTACCAGTTACCTTAAAGTCCATATCTCCAAAGAAATCTTCAAGACCTTGAATATCAGTTAATAATACATAATCGTCATCTGTGTCTCCTGTAACAAGGCCACAAGATATACCAGCAACCATAGCTTTTAATGGAACACCAGCAGCCATAAGTGACA
>CAZOUU010000211.1:0-3106 GCA_964583045.1 uncultured Lachnospiraceae bacterium
AATTTCCGAACCAGTATAGGTAAAGCTAGTCCCAGATAATGTAACCGTAGCATTTTCTAGACTATCTTTCCCTATATGAAAGGTGATACTATTAGTACCTGTGCAATTAGAACCCTTAGCAGTAATACTTACATTGGCTGTTCCTATTTCTATATTATCACTATAGGCTACAATATAGTTTGAGGTAGGAATAGCTACACCCTTATATAATACCTTAACTGATGGTTTCTTTGCACTTCCATCATAGATTGTATTATCATATTCCAACTTCATATCACATTTGCTAAGATCACACTGTGTAATATTATAGGTTTTCTCTATATTTCCAGTATAATTACCTTTACCCTCTACTGTAACCGATGCTTCTCCCACGTTAATGTTATTAGAAGCTGTTACTGTATAATTATCTGCCGTTATCTCTTTTTGATATTTGTTTAATAAAGCCATACTTGGCACCTGGGACTTGCCATTATATACTAGCTCTGTGCTACCCATATTTAAAGTATATTCACTTATATCTGCAGGTAGTATCTTAAAGGTTGAGGTAAAGGAACCTATGGTATTAACTCCATCTCCTTCTACTTTTATATTAGCTGTTCCCACATTGATATTATTGGTAATAGTATATTTGAAGCAATCATATCCATAACAATAGCTTTTATCATTAACCATTATATAATAAAAAGGTTGCAATTCATAACCAGCATATACAAAGCTGCTTTCATTAGTACTATATCTAATTGTTCCTCCATTTATATTAAGTGGGGTTATAGTAAATGTCTTTGTAACAGCATTCCCTGTAAAGTCAGTACCCTTAGGAGTTATAGTTACACTGGCTGTTCCTACCCGCTTATTGTTACTATAGGTTGTAGTATAGAGTGACTTAGGTATAGTACTCCCTTCATAATTTACAGTTACTACTGGTTCAGTACCGCTAGGATCACATACATATGAATTACTCGGAATACTCACTGTACAATTATTTAGGCTTATAGTCTTTATCGTAAATGTCTTATCAATAGAACCAGCAAATATACCCTTTCCTGTAATTGTAACCTTTCCAGTTCCAACCTCTTTATTATTAGTATAGGTAGCAGTATAATCTATTCCTAATTTGAGGGATTTACCTAAATATGTAGCTACTACCGCTGGTCTATTATCATTGCCTGTATATGGATAAACTGAATTCTCCAAGGATATATCACAATCACTTAAGTCTATCGCACCTTCTGAACCTATTCTTAAGGTATATGTCTTAAAAACGGTTGGATCATATTTCAGACCTACTGTAATATCTACAATGCCTGGCTTTAACGCAAATAATTCAGCAGATTTAGGTCTTATAGTATTAACCGACATAATATCTTCATTACTAGATGTAACAGATATTACATTTGCCTGTGCTGTATCGTTATCAAATACTGGTTCGCATATTATATTAGAGCCTATGATAAAATTATTAATATAACCATTTGAATAACCATTCCAGTAGCAATACCTTACTGCTGTAGCTATACTCTCTGTAATCCTATCTCCACATTTTGAACAAACTTTATCTATAGCACCATCCTTTGCAGTTCCATATACATAGCTATGTCCTACATGTGAATTTATAATATTAGAGGTCATAGTAGTAGTATTTATTTCGTAAAAATCCACATCATCATTATTCCATACATACCATATAAGCTTGGAGCCAGACATAATAGGCTTACAGTCTGATAAACTACCTTCTAGGCTATATATACTTTCAGTTCTAATACCATAAGCATCGGCTTTTGTATAATATACTTTTCCCCCTTGTGACCAAAGTAACATATAACTATCCGTACCAATGGTTACAAGATGTGGCGTAGAACAGGTAACCGAACTAGCGGTACAAGAGGTTATCTTATTATTGGTTACTGTCCCTGTACTCTTATTAACCGCTCCTATGTATATATCTCTAGGAGTTTTATTATTAGTTAAACCTAAGGTATACTCTTGGTTATATGCAACTAAATAATTATTACTAGACACCTCAAATCCACCTACCGAAGCACCTGTATAGTTATTTCCTGTGGCACCTTCAAACGAAACTATATTAGTTGCTGCACATCCATTTTTAGTAAATGTACCTAAAGTACACACCGAAGGGTATTTTACAAGAACAATAGACCTTGGATGAGCATCACCATGATCCACACCTACTATCTTACCATCTACTATTTGGACGAATTGATTAAAGGAATGACTTACATAGCCATAACCAACATTCATTATACTAGTATAGCTGTCTGTTACCTCCATACTGGATGTATTAACCTCTATGGTTACATTCGCCTGATGATGATTTCCATCATCAGATTTATACATAGTATGGCAAGAACGTATAACCAAATAGTTACCTGTATGTGTCATTCTGGCAGAGCCTGATGAAAATGGATAATATGTATTTGCTCCCTCTAATCCACAAGATGATATACGTTTCCAATTACTATCATATTTGGTGATTCTATATACTTCTACAGAATTACTTTCATCAAGATTAGCTTGACCTGTAAGCACATAGTAATATCCATTCATAGCATAAAATCCACCAAATATAGATAATTCACTACCTATGATTTTACTCTCTAATAAATTATAATTAGAATCATAGTATTCAACTACTATACTGCTAGTACTTGAAACGGATTGAACACGCATTAGTCTTCCGTCCGAGCATTTATACAGATATGAATTAACAGTATGTGAACCCGAAATATAATTCTGATC
Source organism: uncultured Lachnospiraceae bacterium (assembly GCA_964583045.1). Classification (GTDB taxonomy): domain Bacteria; phylum Bacillota; class Clostridia; order Lachnospirales; family Lachnospiraceae; genus JAVBSN01. The sequence goes on from CAZOUU010000211.1 coordinate 2,758, forward strand.
CTCTACATTGTCTCCTGTATATGTGGTACAATCAGCCGCATATACAGTATATCCATATATGAAAACAAATATAAACGCACAAATTATAGTGCCAAAAATAAACCTAAACTTCAAAGAATCATCCCTAAATAACATAAACATCCCCTTCATCTCTTGCATCTGCTTAAAATGCTGCAACCCTAAATATAAATATTTCCCACCCTTTTGGATTCATTAAGAAAGAAGTATACTCATACTTCTTTAGAATTTGTAATATTATTTTACCACTATTTACTATAATAATCTATCAAAAAAAGGAATTTCTTCTATAATAATTTCTTTTTTACCTAGTTAAAAAACAAAAAAGATT
>CAZOUU010000212.1:0-3104 GCA_964583045.1 uncultured Lachnospiraceae bacterium
CCTTCCTTTGCTATATCCTGCTCTATAGATTTTTCAAGATTATTTCTGATTATTACAAACATTATAAATGCCATAATAAGAGACACTGCATCTGCTATAGGCTGTGCATATACTATACCCCTAAGACCCACTAACCTATTCGCTATAAATAGTACTGGAATAAATACCAGTCCTTGTCTACTAAGAGAAAGTATAAGTGATGGTACTGCTTTTCCCATAGCCTGAAAGCTAAAGTTAAATATAAACATAATACCTATAAATGGTCCTACAATCATAAGTGCTCTAAGCATATCTATACCATAGTCTATAACCCCTTGATCCTTAATAAATATATTTATAATCTGCTTCGTAAATACAAAGTATACCGTAGTTATTATAGTTCCAAAAACCACATTACATATAATTCCACCACGTATAAATCTTCTAAGTCTCTCTATATTTCTAGAGCCATAGCAATAACCAATAAGTGGCTGAATACCCATACCAAGACCTATCTGTATAAGAACTACCAGCATATTAGCCTTCATAGCAACCCCCATACCTGCTACTGCATTATCTCCATATCCGGCAAGAAAATTATTCATTACTATATTCGAAGTACTCATTAATACATTATTAATTGAAGCTGGAAGACCTATGGCAAATACTCCTGTAAATATGCCCGCTCCACATTTAAAATACTTAGGATTTATAGAAAGATTTGTTCTTTTACTTATTAAATATATTACATAGAATAAGGTTGAACATATATTTCCTATTACTGTAGCTATAGCCGCTCCCTTTACTCCCATATTCATATTTAATATCATAATGGGGTCAAGAATTATATTTACTATAGTTCCAAGCATCATACCCACCATAGCTGCCTTTGCTGCGCCTTCACTTCTAACCACATTTCCAAAGGTAGTAGATATAACTACAAATACTGCTCCATAAGATATATAAGCTAGATAGTCTCTAGTATAATCTACTGTATTAACGCTGCTTCCAATTAATTTCAATATAGTTTCCATACCCAATAACATAATAAGCATAACCACAATACCTGCAATTATAGAACCATAAAAGCAAAATGAGGATACATTTTTAGTCTTCTCGTGATTACCCTCGCCTAATAATCTGGATATATACGAGCTTCCACCAATACCAAATATATTTCCTATGGCCATAATCATAAGAAATACTGGAGTTGCAATAGATACTGCCGCCACCTGATTAGCATCTCCTGTCTGTCCGACAAAAAATGTGTCAGCCATATTATAAAATATGGTTACAAGCATACTCAGTACTGTAGGTACAGCCATAACTGCCATAGCCCTTGATATACTATATTCTTCAAAAACCTTGTTATTCATCTTCTTCTTCCTTTCGTTAGCATTATTAAGCAATTACGAAATCTCTATAGCTTCGCACTTGTATAATGCCAGAAGAATTATAGCACAAATGAATTTGTATGTCTATTTCAGAGTATTGACTACAAATTATATCGAAGGCATGTTATAATTACATATTATAGAAATCGTATTTGTTATAACTTTTAGGAATATCTATGAAAGGAGTACCTATGAACCAAAATCTAAACTATTATAATATATTTTTCACTGTAGCTAACACTGGAAATATATCAAAAGCAGCGGAGCAGTTGTATATCAGTCAGCCTGCCATTAGTAAATCCATATCTAAGCTAGAGGCCAGCCTTGGCTGCAAGCTATTTATCAGAACCTCTAAAGGTGTAACTTTAACAGAAGAGGGTACTTTACTGTATAAGAGCCTAAAGGGAGCCTTTGACTCTATCAATTATGGTGAGGAATCTCTAAAGCGTATGCAAAATCTTGGTATAGGTCAGATAAAAATCGGTGTTAGTACTTCTCTATGTAAATACATTCTTATGCCCTATTTGCAAATATTTGTAAAGAAAAATCCTCACATAAAGATTATAATAGAATGTAATTCTACTATAGAGACCTTGGGACTGCTAGAAGAAGGCAAGATAGACATAGGTCTTATCTGTCACAGTGATAACATCCATGACTTAGAATACTATTCTCTAGGAGATATAGAAGACATATTTGTAGCTACTAAAACATACTTAGATAACCTTAACCTACGTGAACAGAATAATCCCTTAAGTACTACTCCTCTTAGCGAAAAGGATATATTTGAAAAATGTAATCTAATGCTGTTAGACAAAGAAAATATAACCAGAATACATATAGAAGAATATTTTAACGAACAAGGTATTCATCCTAATCAGGTATTAGAGATAAACAATATGGATTTACTTATAGATTTTGCAAATATAGGACTAGGAGTTGCATCCGTAGTAAAGCAATTTGTAAAAAAGGATCTCGCTAGTGGAAGAATTGTTGAAATTCCACTATCCTCCCCTATAAGAAAACGTACCATCGGCTTTGTATATCCTAACGATAAATATACCCCAACTGCTACTAAAAAATTCATTGAATTTTGCAAAAATAATAAAGTAGATTAATTCTTGGTAATATATATAATAAAATACTAAATAAATAGTAGATTTGTATAAAATTTCATTGAAAAATCAGTACATTTGTAATAGAATACTGTTAGTAATATGTATAAAAAACTATATAAGGAGAGGGAATCCGTTATGATTAATCCAAATATCCATGACAAACGTTTTAAATCAGCCCTAATAGGTGGTTTGGACAAGCAAGAGGTATACCACTATCTATATAAAGTTGAAACTGCATACAACGAATTATTAGATGGTACAGAAGTATTAAGCAATAAGAACGATGAATTATCTTCAGCTAATGAAACTAACCTTATTAAGATTCATTCTCTTGAGAATGAGATAAGTCATTTAGAGGCAGAGCTTAGAGCTCTTAAGATTCGCAATCACCAACCAGACAATGATTTTGTTAAGGAAGAACCTAAGAAACCAGCACCTGTAGTAGAGCCACCAAGGACTTCTATGGCAGTTGCACCAGAGCCACCAACTACTTCTATGGCAGTTGCACCAGAGCCACCAGCTACTTCTATGACAGTTGCACCAGAGCCCGTAGTTACTCCTTCTGCTCCAGAAGAATTAGATGAGATAGAGGATGTATTACTAGGTGAGGTAG
>CAZOUU010000213.1:0-3077 GCA_964583045.1 uncultured Lachnospiraceae bacterium
TTACTTGATTTGCTATATCTTTTGCTTTGTCTGGTATTGTCTTACTTCCACCCTCACCATAGTTAGTCTTCAACCAATCCAATACATCATCACTATGATTCTTAAATGCAATTGTAGCACTAGAGCCATACTTTGTATAGGCTGTTACTGCTGTATTGCCATATTTATTATACATCTTAATGAAGTTATCTCCATACTTATCGACTAAAGTAAATACTTTATCTATATTATCTATGTATTCCTTTAAGATGCTCACGGTCTCTTTAGATAGATTTGTAAAGCTATCTGATTTCTTTAATGCACTTACTATTACATCACTTGGTACATTATTGTCTATTAGCAACTTGTATTTCTTTAAACCCTTTAATCCACCCTTTTCAAATATCTCTTTTATTAGCTCCTCAGTTACTCCTAGCTTTTTAAGACTATTTATTAGCTTGTATACTTCACTGTAGGAACCACCCTACTTAATTATATCATCTAAGGAACCATTTACCCAACACCCTGTCTACTATATTCTTCCCTATCTTATTACCTATACTTCCCAGTGGTTTTCTTATAGCTGAACCTATTCCCAACACACATATAGATACTGCATTCCAGAATAAAAGTGAATTGCAATCTGCTTTTATCTGTTCTCCCGCTGCCTCATTACCTGACATATATTCAGACATCAGATATATAGAGTTTACATAATCACTAATAGTAAAATACAGTAATACTATTGCAACAACCAATAATACTATTCCTAATACTATCGCTAATGGTCCAGTAATAATTGCTAATCCTGATAACATCAATAATGCTTCACAAAATAATACTGTTATCTCACACAAATCTATTACTAACAATAGTATCTCTAGCATATATGCTAGACTTACTTCTACTCCTGATACGCCACCAGACAAACCACCAGATATCATGTACTCAGCAGCACAAGTCTCTGGATCCATCACTATGTATCCACTACCAGTCCATTCTCCTATAGTTATCTCTTCCCATATAACACCTTCATAATTAGAAACCATAATCATCAGTCTTAGATATAATGCTGTCTAAAGCGCGTATATGCGAATGCAACTGTAAATGTTAGAAGGATGAAATCTATCTGACTGTTTTTACCTACAATGAAATCTGCACTACTGTCTCAAACTCATAATATCAACATAATCTAAAGTAGCCATAGGAAAATGGCAGACAAATCCTTTCGTATACCTAATGGCATATTTCACCATAATTAAATTAATGTGAAATAAAATCTCTTACTAAATCGGATTCAATTTGTCTTAATAATTGATTTTCAGAAATATCCATATAATACAAGTCTCCATCCTCTAAAATTCCATTTTCCGCCTCCTGAATGGTATCCGCACTTTCTATGACAAATGCAGACCAATCTTACATAAAATACTATTATAATCCTTCTCTTCTCCCCATTTTTATTTAACTATATTTCCATTATAATTATCATAGATTTCCTGATCAACCGAGCTTGATGGTTTAAATGATAGGATTATATCCTTTCCTTGTAATTCGCTGTAATTAAAGCCCGCTAGAGTTTCACCATTTACCTCAAAGCTAACTCCATCTTTATCTGCATTATCTATATGTACAAAGGTACTGCTCTCATTTTCTACTGTGTACTGTAGGGACAGGGGCAGATAACCTATCTCTTCTTTTTTTATCGTTCTCCTTCTAACATAGGTTTCACTTAAATTCTGTGATTCTAACTTTTCTTCCCACTCCTCTAACAGAGTATCGATATCTGCAATGTCCATATCTGTTGCTATGAGTTCTGCCTCTTCATTAAGTCCTTGCGCTTCTAACAAATCATATATGTTGTATCATATATGTGAAGGTGAATTAACAAGTTGTCATAATTGGTATTAGTTGTTGTCATAATTAGGCGAATTTTCCATTAAAACTACCAATAAAAAAAGTAAAGTGTATATTTCTATACACTCTACCCTTATATTTTGCAACCAATAATTAATCTACATACAATAATATTTACTTTCTTATATCTACATAACCCGTAGCATTTAACTCTGATGTAGGATCAAGGGATAAATACATCTTATCTAATTCATCCTCATTTACTACCTTTGCAAAGTGAACAGTAACCGTCTCCGCTGGCTTAAGTGATGGGATATAATTGTTGTTTCCTTCTCCACCGTGAATATCATAATAATCCATTTCTCCTAATTTACCTATGCTTGTTGCGGAATAGGTATCTGTTAATTCGTTATCATCATCATCTGCACGGTTATATGTCTCATACTCACCTTTATTTTCTATAAGTCCTACAAAATCAGCGAAGAATAAATAGTCTACTAGCTCTTCATTACCTGTATTTGTGAAATCAACCGTTACATATACTAATTTCTGATTCACTGTCTTAGTACCGAATATATTATTAAGACAATCTATACCATTTCCAGATTGTATGTAAGATATTTTATTAGGAAGTAATTTACCATCTGCCGCTATAGCTGCAGCAATGTCCTCATCCATCATAGTTTTATCTAACCAAGACACATCATCTGCTACCTTCACATCTGTAATCTTAACCGTCACACACTTACTATCACTAGGTATTGTAAATGCTTCTCCTATTTGTTTTATATCCTCTACAGTTATACTAGCTTTCTCATTATCTATATCAGTTTCATTTTCCGGATTAACTAAATTGCTCCATTTATAAGCATCTGCAAATAACATTGTCTTATCTGTAGGCGTAACCTCAAGACCCTCTACAAATTTAATAGCCTCTGCTTTTGATACATCTTCTCCTACAAACACCTCTAATATCTGCCAATACTCCGGATAAGCTATATATATCTTCTTATTAAAAGCTAGACTTGTGCTACCTGTGGTATCCTTTTCTAAATAAACTGTATCCTTATTATTAATAGTTAATGTCTCGCTGCTAGTCACATATATATCACTTACACGTAAATCTTCCTCTGACATTTTCTTATCCATCGCTACTTGACATATAGACAAGCCTCCCTCATATGGTGTGTTTTGGTTATAGTATTTTGTAGATTCATCCTCTGCGGCTACCATACCCTCTG
>CAZOUU010000214.1:0-3071 GCA_964583045.1 uncultured Lachnospiraceae bacterium
TTTGTCTTCCACATTTGAGCATACCATATTAGCTTTATTGTCCACCGCTATAACAGTTATCTTTGCATGGTCTCCTAGGGTATCCATATAGCTTGTAGCTCTATCTATCTCTTCTTCAAATCTAGTTTTATCTTCATTATATGAGTAATTCATACTTCCACTATTATCTAAAACTATAAGTACATTACTATAAGCATTGCCACCACTCTTTAGGTAAGGAGCCATTAGGGCAAGAATTAACCCTATAACCGTTAATATCTGTATATACATCAACAGGTTATTCTTTAATTTCTCCCAAGGCTTCTTTGCCTCTATATTCTTATATGCTTCCTGCCATAACATAATAGACGAAAATCTATGATCCTCCGCCTTTTGCTTTAACATATATAATATAAGTATAGCTGGTACCAATATAAGTAATGCTAGTGGCCACAAATACGTAAAACTCATGTTTTTCCCCTTTTACTCTTTATTTTAATATAAAAATCCTGTATTTTTAAATCCTTCAAACATTACCTTGTCAATGGGTTCATCTGATATCGCCTTTATATAAATCATATGGTATCTTTTAGAGAGTCTTTCCAATTCTAAGGTTAGTCCTGCTAATTGCTCCTTATATTTTTCTATAACTGCTTTGGTTAAGGTTATCTTTATATCTTCATTCGTTTCCATATCTATCATATTTACAGTGCCTTCCATATCAATCTCTAGTTCTTCTCTGGCTAATACCTGTATAAGTATAATTTCCTGTTTTTTATAGGCTAGATATTTCACTGCCTCCTCTATACCCTTTGAATCTAGAAAATCACTTATAATAATAGAAGCACCTCTATAGGTAAGCTTTCTTTTCTTCACTGCATCGCTTATGTTTGTCTTACCATCAAACTTTATTCTCTCCAAGTCATCTATCACTTTTTTATAAGCATTTTTACCGTTTCTACCTTTGCTTGTTAATAGTTCTTCACCATTAATCTCATTTACAAATACTCTGTCAGTGTTATTTAGTATAATGTACGATAAGGCACCTGCTATGTGCAGCGCCATAGTACTCTTTAGTGAATCTCCAAAATCCATAGATTTACTAGTGTCTATAAAGATATTAAATATACCTTCCTTCTCCTCCATGAACTCTTTCACATACAGCTTGTCAAATCTACCATAGGCGTTCCAATCTATTCTTCTTATATCATCACCTAGGTTATATTCTCTAAAATCCGAAAATTCTACTGAAGTACCCTTAGCATTAGATTTTCTGCCACCACCAGCACCTTTGTTAAGTCGCATATTTATACTTAAGTTAATGGTATTTAATTTTTCAAAAAACTCAGTTGTAAATATATCCTTATCCATAGTGCCTCCTCAGCTATACATTTTTGTAGCGTGGTCTCATCTCATTAATAACTTCTCGAATTATGTCATCTGTAGTTATGCCATCTGATAGTGCCTCAAAATTGGTTATTATTCTATGTCTTAAGGCTGGATAAGCTACATAGTCTATATCATCAAAGGATACATTATATCTGCCCTCCATTAAAGCTCTTGCCTTAGCTGTCTTTATCATAGCCTGAGCTCCTCTAGGGCTGGCGCCATTACTCACATATTTCTTAGCAATATTCGCCCCAGTTTCGAGTTCTCCATGAGTTCCTACAACTATATCCATTACATAATCCATAACAGATGTAGCTATAGGCATATCCTTTATAAGCTTACTCATCGAAATAATATCCTCTTCAGCAACCACTGGCACCACCTTAGCTTCACTATTGGTTACCGTAAGCTCTACTATCTCCTTTAGTTCCTCTTTAGTTGGAAATGTAATATTAAGCTTATATAAGAATCTATCTAATTGTGCTTCTGGTAAAGGATAGGTGCCTTCATTCTCTATAGGATTTTCTGTAGCAAGTACCATATATGGCTTAGGCATATCGTAGGTAGTATTTCCTACTGTTACAGTCCTCTCCTGCATAGCCTCTAGCATAGCTGCCTGTGTCTTAGGTGTAGCTCTATTTATCTCATCTGCAAGAACTATATTGGCAAATACTGGTCCTGGTTGAAATCTAAATGAATTTCCGCCATCTTCCTTTATAATAAGATTCGTACCCGTTACATCTGCTGGCATTAAGTCTGGTGTAAACTGTATTCTGGAAAATTCTAGTTCTAATACCTTAGCTATAGTCTTAACCAGCTCTGTCTTACCTAATCCCGGAACGCCCTCTAATAATACATTTCCTTCAGCTAATATAGCTATAAGTACCTGCCTTACTATATCCTTTTGTCCAATTATCGCCTTACCTATCTCAGCTTCACAGGCTCTTACCTTATTAATCACTTCATTAAGCTCTTGTTTCTTATCTTCCATTAGTAACCTCCTACTTGTTCAATTCATTAAAATAGTTCTTTATAGTACTCTTTAGTCCATTTGGATATGTGGACTTCTCTATCTTGCTGTTAGCACTATTGGTATAATCACCTATTACCTGATTATAATCTGCCTTCTTTCCTGACCAAGCTAATCCATTATTACTCTTAGATGTATTTCCAGTATTATTATCATTTCCAGTACCTGTAAGATTCTCATCCTCTCCTTCTATTATAGGAACGGTAATCATATCACTAGTACCTGTGCTATTATCTTCTTCTCCATTTTTATCACCAGTATTCCAACCACCACCAGCTTGGTCACCTGAGGAATTGTTGCCCTTACCAGTTCCAGTTCCTTTTTGATTTCCTTCTCCGGCTTGATTAGCAGACTCATTTCCTTCTCCAGTCTGTGCACTGTCTGAATTATTGTCTTTATTTGCCGCATTCACAACCAGCAGAATTTTCGTATCGCTGATGTCATAGATCAGCAGATCATCCACAATTCCACCCTGCTCATTCAGCAGCGGCGAATAGCGTATCTTCCCTGGTACAATCTTATGAATGTCGTTGCATACAAGCCAGTTGACATATTCAATGACATGATCGCCTGTAAGTGCCAGTTCTCCCATGTGACTGACATCAAAAAGCCCAGCTCTTTCTCTTACTGCCTTATGCTCTTCCAGTATACCTGCATACTGAACCGGCAAGAG
>CAZOUU010000215.1:0-3060 GCA_964583045.1 uncultured Lachnospiraceae bacterium
AATATAAGAGAGAAACTATTTGTGTTGCCAGATGAGGTAGAGGTATACCCTGGACACGGAGGAAAGACTACTATAGGAATAGAGAAGAAATATAATCCATATGTAGGAATAGGAATGTAATGATATATATAGAGCAGACTAGTGAATTGTATAATAATGATTTTAGAGCTATGCTTCAGGCTTTCTTTAAGGATGAGAAGATAGTAACTTACAAAGAAGGAACAACACTTCATTTTAGAGCCGTATATGAAGATAATAAGGTTAATATGGAGCTGTATAGGGAGGATGAACTACTATACATTGATACCTATGTAGGGGATTATACAGATAAAGCTATAGCTAAGAATCCTATAAAGGCTATAATATATAAGATGCTGGTAAATTATACGGGGCACGAGCTTCCCTGGGGTACCTTAACGGGTATCAGGCCTACTAAGATAGCCACAGACCATATGGAAAATGGAGTATCTGATGATGATATAATAAAGGATTATGAAGCTACATACTTAGCAGGAATAAATAAAGGTAAGATATGTGTAGAGGTAGCTAGAAAAGAAACAGCCTTATATAAGAATATAGATTTTGAAAATGAATATTGTTTATATATAGGTATTCCATTTTGCCCAACTACATGTTTATATTGTTCATTTACTTCTTATCCTATAGTTTCATATAAGGATAAGGTTGAGGCATATATAGATGCGCTTATAAAAGAGATGGAATATGTAGCTAAGGCCTATACGAATAAACGACTTATAGGTATATATATAGGTGGAGGAACGCCAAGCTCTATAGAAGCTAGAGAGCTAGATAAACTAATAAGCAATATATATGATGCATTTGATACTACATATTTAAGGGAATTTACAGTAGAGGCTGGTAGACCAGACAGCATAACTAAGGATAAATTAGAGGTGCTAAAAAAGCATAAGGTAGATAGAATAAGTATTAATCCACAGACTATGAATGATAAGACCTTAAAGCTTATAGGTAGAGCTCATAGTGTCGAGGATACGAAGGCAGCCTATGCACTTGCGAGAGAATTAGATTTTCAAAATATAAATATGGATATGATTATAGGACTTCCAGGAGAAAATATGTCAGATATAACTCATACACTAGATGAGATATATAAGCTGGCTCCAGATAGTCTAACAGTACATTCTCTAGCAATTAAGCGAGCAGCTAAGCTTAATATCGATATGGAAGAGTATAGAAGCCTTATAACAGGCAGTACTAATGAGATGATAGAATTAGTGGACTCTTATGCTAGACAGCTTAATATGGCACCCTATTATCTATATAGACAAAAAAATATACCTGGTAATCTGGAGAATGTAGGTTATTCTGTCGAAGGTAAAGAATGTCTATATAATATACTTATTATGGAAGAAAAAATGGATATTATAGCAATAGGAGCAGGAGCATCTACTAAGCTTGTATATGCCAGTGAGAACCGGATAGAAAGAGTAGAAAATGTAAAAAATGTAGATGAGTATATATCAAGAGTAGAAGAAATGATTGATAGAAAACGTAAACAGTTTTGATGGATTCTAGAAGGAGATAGGTATGGAAGAGTTAAGGGATATGAAACTGGATATAACCGATACATATATGGAACAAGACTTAAAACATGAGATTATGCATGGTATATATGTGTCTAGTCTGGCAGGTAAATTGGCTAGAGAACTTAACTTGGATGGAGAGATATGCCATGATGTGGAGACAGCAGGACTTATACATGACATAGGTAAACTGCGTATATCTCCATATATATATGGTAGAGATGAGAATACTATGCAGATAGAAGAACTGCGATACGTAAGGAAACATTCTACTCTAGGATATGAGATAGCTAAGAAAGAGGGCTATTCAGAAAATATATGTGATATGATATTACATCATCATGAGAATTATGATGGCTCAGGGTATCCTGATAATCTTATGGGTGATGAGATAAGTCTGGGAGCTAGAATACTTAGGGTGTGTGATGTATTTGCAGCCCTAGTATCAGATAGACCATATCGTAAGGCGTTCGATATGGATCAGGCCACAGAGCTAATTATAGATGAGGTAAAACATTTTGATATGAAGATATTCTTAGCCTTTCAGAGTATTATATACCATGAAAAGATGTTAAAAGATATAGAAGATAAATATATGTAAGGAGATAAATAGATGGCACTTAAAAAGAAGCCTGTTACAGGCATGAAGGACATATTACCTAGAGAGATGGAAATTAGGGATTATGTGATAGGATTAATCAAAGAGACGTATAAGACTTTTGGATTTAAGTCGGTGGAGACTCCCTGTGTAGAGCATATAGAGAATCTATGTAGCAAACAGGGTGGAGAGAATGAGAAGCTTATCTTTAAAATATTAAAAAGAGGAGATAAATTAAAGCTAGAAGAAGCTGAGACTGATATGGATGTGGCAGATGGTGGACTAAGATATGATCTTACTCTTCCGTTATCTAGATATTATTCGAATAATGAGAATGAATTACCTAGTCCATTTAAAGCCTTACAGATGGGTAATGTATGGCGTGCGGATAGACCTCAGCGAGGAAGATATCGTCAGTTTATGCAATGTGACATAGATATATTAGGAGAGCCGACTATATTGGCAGAGATAGAGCTCATACAGGCTACTACCACATTGTTAGGAAAGCTGGATTTTAAAAATTTTACTATAAGAATAAACGATAGACGTATACTTAAGGCTATGGCTGCCTATAGTGGATTTTCTGAAGATAACTATGATATAGTATTCATTATCTTAGACAAGATGGATAAGATAGGTATAGAGGGTGTTAAGAAAGAGCTGATAAAGGAAGGCTATCCTGAGGAAGCAGTTAACACCTACATAGATATGTTTGAGAAGGTTACTGGCGATATAGCTGGAGTAAGATATCTAAAGGAGATATTAGGCGAGCATCTAGAGGCAGAAGTGGCTGTAGATTTAGAGACTATTATAGCTAGTACGGAAGCTGTTAAGGATGCAGATTTTAAGATATGTTTTGATCCTACATTAGTTAGAGGTATGTCATATTATACAGGT
>CAZOUU010000216.1:0-3055 GCA_964583045.1 uncultured Lachnospiraceae bacterium
TTGAAGGCATAGAAAAGATAAATGTAATCGCTTGCGGTACTGCTCTTCATGCTGGAATGGTATTTAGGACTATGGTAGAATCTCAGGTTAAGATACCTGTTACTGCCTCTATTGCATCAGAATTTAGATACGAAGATCCTATTATAGATGAGAAGACTTTAGTTATCGTTATATCTCAATCTGGAGAGACTATAGATACCCTAGAGGCCCTAAAGCTTGCTAAAGCCTTAGGCAGCAAAACTATATCCGTTGTAAATGTAAAGGGCTCCACTATAGCTCGCGAAAGCGATTATGTATTATACACTCATGCTGGTCCAGAGATAGCGGTTGCCAGCACCAAAGCATATACAGTTCAATTAGCCGCTCTATATCTATTAGGTTGTAAATTAGCACTTATTACTGGTAAATATACAGATGACAAAGCTATGGATTTCATAGATAATTTGCAAAAATCTACAGATGCAGTTAAGTCTGTACTTGATATGTCAGATACCATCAAAGAAGCCACAAAGAAATTAGTACATGCCGATGATGCCTTTTTCCTTGGCAGAGGCCTTGATTATACCTTATCACTAGAGGGTGCCTTAAAGCTTAAAGAGATATCTTATATACATGCCGAAGCCTATGCCGCTGGCGAATTAAAGCATGGTACTATTGCTCTTATAACCGACAATGTACCAGTTATAGCTTATGCAACTCAAGCCAGAGTATATAGCAAGGTTATCTCAAATATAAGAGAGGTTAAAGCAAGAAATGCTTATGTTATCCTTATAAGCAAGGATTCTGAGATCACTGATACCTCTATATGTGATATGCACATTAAATTACCTCAGCAGCCAGATTTATTTACAGTATTTGCTTCTGCTGCCGTACTTCAGCTTATAGCTTACTTTACAACAGAGGCTAAAGGCTTAGATGTAGATAAGCCTAGAAACTTAGCCAAATCTGTAACTGTTGAATAATTAATATTAGGTATAAAAAAGCCACTATATAATATCAATCCATAAGGATAATATATAGTGGCTATATTTGTATAACTAAGAGTATATTATAAGCTATTAAGTTCTTTTACTTGTGCTTCTAATGCTGCTATTCTCTCATACATATCATTAGAGCACTCATTCTGCTGAGCTAAGGTCTTAATAAGCTCATCTAAGTTCTGATTAATCTCTGCTATATCTTCATAGAAGCCATTAAGAAGTGATAATACCTGACCTGATGAATCTTTAGCGTCATTAGCCAAATGTCTCATCTGCTCTGCAACTACTGTAAATCCTCTACCAGCTTCACCGGAACGAGCTGCTTCTATAGACGCATTAAGTGAAAGCATATTAGTCTTACCTGATATAGCTTGTATAGCCTGTGTAGATTGTCTAATTACATCAGCATTATCCGAAATACTAGTTACAAGGCTAGTAAGCTTATCTGTCTTATCTGATATAGAACTAGTTAACCCTTTAACAGTAGTAGCATCTTTCTTTGCTGAAGATATCTCCTTGTTTATCTGGTTGTATACTTCCGTCTTTTCTTCCATAATAATCACCGTTGTGTTGGAACACCCTTTCCATAAGTACTACATAAATTATAATACGAATATGGATTTATAACAACAAGTTTCAACAAAACTTCTCCCCTTTTTTTCTAAATTCTCTTATAACCCCTAATATATCCGTAGCACCTAGTATACCTTGTGATACAGCTAACCCATTTGCACCTAATAATAATGGTCTATCGCAATTTTCTACCGTCAGACCGCCTACTGCTAGACTCGGAATATGTATAGCTTCTAATATGGCTTCATAGGTCTCATCTGTTATAGGTGTAGCATCTAATTTCGTATCCGTCTCATTCCATGCCCCACTGCCTATATAGTCTGCTCCCTGTCTTTCTGCCTCCATAGCCTGTTCCTTAGTCTTTGCGGTAGCACCTATAATTATATCCTTACCTAGTAACCTTCTTGCTTCCTCCACAGGTACATCAGATTGCCCTAGGTGTACACCCTCTGCACAGGATAGCTGTGCTATATCTATTCTATCATTGATAATAAGGGGGATATGGTAATACAAGGTCATCTCATGAAGTCTTTTAGCTCTTGTTAAATACTGGGCTGATGATATATTTTTCTCACGTAGCTGTATATAATCTACCCCAGCTTTAAGTGCCTCCTCTATAGCTTTCTCTCCATTATTAAAATCTGCAATTAAATATAATATATTATGTGTTTTCATTTACTCACCTATATTTCTACTGTTTACTAACTACCTTATCTACCTGTAAATTTGCCTCTAAATAGTCCTCTAATTGATTAGGAGTAATAGAGCTTAGCAAATTAAGTATCTTCTCCTTGTAGCTTCCATACCCTAAAGTTATATCACTACCAGCTACCATCTCACATAGAGACAGCAATCCTAATCCACCTATAGCTGCATACTCTAAGTTGTATATCTCCTGTGTGTCTATAACTCCTAAAAATGCACCTATAACGCTTCCTAGAAGACATCCCGTTCCCACTACCGTATGAATACGTTTTGCGGAATGTGAAATGGTTATATTATAGCTATCCAGTTTGTTACTTATTAGCTTATCCAAAGCACCTGTACATACTAATAATTTTTCTTCCATAGGATCTATATCTACATCTGCTACGTGGTTAGAATCGACACCATCATATAGTACTTCTCTATGAGATAGCGCATATAATTCAGATGCATTTCCTTTTATTATGCCTGTCCATGGTAAGGCTAATAATTTTCCAAATTCATTTACTCTAAAGTGGGAAGCTCCCATACCTACTGGATCTACAAGTATAGGTGTATCTCCACTCATGGCACCATGCAGTGCTATACATGCTGCTAATAGCTTATCACTAGTCGGCTGCCCCATATTAAGCACAAAGCTATCTGCATGCTTAGCTATCTCCTCTACCTCTTCATAGGCCATGGCCATAAGTGGTCTTGCTCCCATAGCCGACAACCCATCTGCTGAAAATGAGGCAGATACTCCATTCGGCATTACATGTACAATGGGATGTACCAAAGCTATATCACTATATGCC
>CAZOUU010000217.1:0-3024 GCA_964583045.1 uncultured Lachnospiraceae bacterium
TGTGATGATTATACCTTCGATAATAACAAAGTACTACAAAGAAGAACGCAGATAGGAGTGTATTATGGGAAAGAGAAATGATATTCACAAAGTACTTATTATTGGTTCGGGTCCTATTATTATAGGACAGGCGTGTGAGTTTGATTATTCAGGAACACAGGCATGTAAAGCATTAAGAAAACTAGGATATGAGATAGTGTTAGTTAATTCTAATCCAGCCACTATTATGACAGATCCTGGTATAGCTGATGCAACTTATATAGAGCCTCTTAATGTAAAGAGGTTGGAGCAGATTATAGACAAAGAGAGACCAGATGCTATATTACCTAATTTAGGTGGACAATCAGGTCTTAATTTATGTTCAGAGCTTGCTACTGCAGGAGTACTAGATAAATATGATGTAAAAGTCATAGGTGTTCAGATAGACGCTATAGAGCGTGGTGAGGACAGAATAGAATTCAAAAAGACTATGGAGAAGTTAGGCATAGAGATGGCTAGAAGTGAAGTAGCATATACTGTAGATGAAGCTCTAGCTATAGCAGATAAATTAGGATATCCAGTGGTACTTAGACCTGCTTACACTATGGGTGGAGCCGGCGGTGGCTTGGTATATAATATAGAAGAATTAAAAACTGTATGTGCCAGAGGCTTACAAGCTAGTATGGTTGGTCAGGTATTAGTAGAAGAGTCTATACTTGGCTGGGAAGAGTTAGAGCTAGAGGTTGTCAGAGATGCTAATGGTAAGATGATTACTGTATGTTTCATTGAGAACATAGATCCTTTGGGAGTACATACAGGTGATTCCTTCTGCTCAGCTCCTATGCTTACTATATCTGAGAAATGTCAGCAAAGACTTCAGGAGCAGGCCTATAAGATAGTAAATGAAGTACAGGTTATAGGCGGTACTAATGTACAATTTGCCCATGATCCTGTATCAGATAGAATTATAGTTATAGAGATTAATCCTAGAACCTCTCGTTCTTCGGCATTAGCGTCGAAGGCAACAGGTTTCCCTATAGCCTTAGTATCTGCTATGTTGGCATCTGGACTTACTCTAGATGAGATACCGTGTGGTAAATATGGTACTCTAGATAAATATGTACCAGACGGTGACTATATAGTTATTAAGTTTGCTAGATGGGCATTTGAGAAATTCAAGGGTGTAGATGATAAGCTAGGTACTCAGATGAGAGCCGTAGGCGAAGTTATGAGTATAGGTAAGACTTATAAAGAAGCTTTCCAGAAATCTATACGAAGCTTAGAGACAGGAAGATATGGACTTGGATTTGCAAATGATTTCAACTCTAAGACCAAGGAAGAATTACTTAGTATGTTACACAATCCTACCAGTGAGAGACAATTCATTATGTATGAAGCTATTAGAAAAGGCGCAACTAATGAAGAGTTATTTGCGCTTACAGCTATAAAGGACTACTTCTTGGATCAGATGAGAGAATTAGTTGAGGAAGAAGAAGCTATATTAGCATATAAAGGAGAAGTTCCTCCGGCAGATGTATTGACAAAAGCCAAGAAGGATGGTTTCTCGGATAGATATTTAGCTAACATATTAGGGATAGAAGAAAAAAGTATAAGAGATGCCAGAATAGCTATAGGCGTTACAGAAGCTTGGGAAGGTGTTCATGTAAGTGGTACTGAAGATAATGAGTATTATTACTCTACTTATAATGCATCAGATGAATCTAAGATATCAGATAGACAAAAGATTATGATACTTGGCGGCGGTCCTAACAGAATTGGTCAAGGTATAGAATTTGATTATTGCTCAGTTCATGCAGCCCTAGCACTTAAGAAGCTAGGTTTTGAGACTATTATAGTTAACTGTAATCCGGAGACAGTATCAACAGATTATGATACCTCTGATAAGCTATATTTTGAACCACTTACATTAGAAGATGTACTTAGCATATATAACAAAGAAAAACCAGTGGGTATTATAGCTCAATTTGGTGGACAGACACCACTTAACTTAGCAGCAGAGCTAGAGAAAAATGGCGTTAAGATACTGGGTACTTCACCAGCAGTTATAGATCTTGCAGAGGATAGAGATTTATTTAGAGATATGATGAATAAATTAGAGATTCCTATGCCAGAGGCAGGTATGGCTGTAGACGTAAAAGAAGCAGTAGAGATAGCTGAGAAAATAGGATATCCTGTTATGGTTAGACCTTCCTACGTATTAGGCGGTAGAGGCATGGAAGTGGTATATGACAGAGAGACTCTAGAGGAGTATATGGCAGCAGCAGTTGGTGTTACGCCAGATAGACCTATACTTATAGATAGATTTTTAAGACATGCTATGGAATGTGAAGCAGATGCCATTAGTGATGGTAAACATGCATTTGTACCAGCAGTTATGGAGCATATTGAGCTTGCTGGTATACATTCAGGAGATTCAGCTTGTATTATACCTTCATTACACATAAGCGATGAGATATTAGCTACTATTAAGGATTACACTAGAAAGATTGCAGAAGAGATGCATGTATGTGGTCTTATGAATATGCAGTATGCTATAGAAGATGGTAAGGTATATGTTATAGAAGCTAATCCTAGAGCTTCTAGAACGGTTCCACTGGTATCTAAGGTGTGTAACATATCTATGGTTCCTATAGCTACAGATATAATAACTTCAGAATTAACAGGTAGACCATCACCAGTACCTACCTTAAAGGAAAATGAGATACCATATTATGGCGTGAAGGAAGCTGTATTTCCATTTAATATGTTCCCAGAGGTAGATCCAGTATTAGGACCAGAGATGCGTTCTACAGGAGAAGTGCTAGGACTTGCTAAGACATTTGGAGAAGCCTTCTATAAAGCAGAAGAAGCTACACAGACTACATTGCCACTAGAGGGTACAGTGCTTATAAGTATAAACAATGCTGATAAGCCAGAGGTAGAAGAAGTAGTTAAGGACCTTGTGGAAGCAGGATTTAAGATTATAGCTACAGGTCATACTTATGATACTATTAAGAAGTTTGGATATGAAGTAGAGAAGATAAA
>CAZOUU010000218.1:0-2952 GCA_964583045.1 uncultured Lachnospiraceae bacterium
TAGGACCCAAGGATAAGAGACGTGTGTGGATTGATTCGCAGACAGAAGAAGAGATAATTAGGGGAATAAAAGAAGCTAAGAGTATATCGGAATATGATAATTTATCTTCTGCGGCTTATCTACGTGCTCAAGAGGATTATCTTATGGGTATTAATTTCTCTAGAGTTTTAACCCTCAAATATGGTTATACAATTAAACAATATCTAGGCATGGATAGATGTGTGGTAGCCGTAGGCAGAGTTATGACCTGTGTATTAGGACTTATAGTTAGACGAGAAAGAGAAGTAAGAGAATTTGTTAAAACACCATTTTATAGAGTTATAGCTAAGGCAGGACTTGACGGAGAATTTTTTGAAGGTGAATGGCGAGCAGTAGAGGGCAGCAGATATTTCAATTCTCCTTTATTATATAAGGAAAATGGATTTAAAGCAGAAGCTAGTGCCAAGCAATTGATAGAAGAATTATCGGTTAATTCTCCTATTGCAGCTAAGGTAGAAAAGGTGGAGAGAAAACAGGAAAAAAAGAATCCACCATTATTATATAACTTAGCTGAATTACAAAATGATTGCTCTAGAATATTTAAGATAAGTCCAGCAGAGACACTTAAGATAGTTCAAGAGCTATATGAGAAGAAGCTGGTTACCTATCCTAGAACGGATGCCAGAGTATTATCTACGGCAGTCAGTAAAGAGATATATAAGAATATTAGTGGACTTAAAAATTATAATTATGTAAGCGAATATGCAGCCAGAATAATAGAACAAGGTGGTTACAAAAATGTAGCTAAATCCAGATATGTTAATGATTCCCAGATAACAGATCACTACGCTATTATACCTACAGGACAAGGACTTAATGCCTTAGGTTCAGTATCTAATGAATCTGCTAAGATATATGAGCTTATTGCCAGAAGATTTTTAAGTATATTTTACCCACCAGCAGTATATCAAAAGACGGCTATTATATATTCTATAGATAATGAGAAGTTTTTTGCCAATTTTAAGGTGCTTATAAAGGATGGATACCTAAAAGTAGCTGCTAATTCCTTTGCAAAAAAGAAAGAGGAAGATGATGAAGGTAAATATTCTGAAGCTATGATAGAGAGATTATCCAAGCTTAAAAAGGGTGATGAATTAGAGGTGTCAGATATAAGCATTAAAGAGGGAGAGACCTCTCCACCGAAGAGATATACGTCAGGTACTCTTATACTTGCTATGGAAAATGCTGGTCAGCTTATAGAGGATGAGGAGCTGAGGTCTCATATAAAAGGAAGTGGTATAGGAACAAGTGCCACCAGAGATAGTATTATAGAGAAGCTGGTTAAGATAAAATATATAGCCCTAAATAAGAAAACACAGGTGGTTACCCCTACACATCTAGGAGAGATTATATATGAAGTGGTTGCAGTATCTATACGAGGCCTTCTTAATCCAGAGTTAACAGCTAGCTGGGAAAAAGGATTAAGCCAAGTGGCAGAAGGCACCACTACTGAGAGAGAATATACAGAGAAATTAGATAATTACATAACCAAGTACACTAATTATGTAAAGGGTATCAATAATCAATATGCTTTAAAGAGTGTATTTGATCAGTCAAAGGGTTATTATAAGAAATAGCTAGGAGGATGTTATGAGCGAGAAATTAACAATAAAAGAATTATATAATCTAGAGGAAACTATAGCAAAGAGTCTATTAGAAAAGGTTACTTATCCCTGGGAGGCGTTGCCGCTTATTCATGACTTTATATTAGAGATTGGTGCAACACTTTCTGAAGATACTTATAATAAGATAGGCGAAGATGTATGGATAGCTAAGAATGCAAAGGTATTCCCATCAGCCTATATAGCGGGACCGGCAATTATATGTGAGTATGCGGAGATAAGACAAGGTGCATTCATTAGAGGTAATGCCATAGTGGGTGAAGGTACTGTAGTAGGTAACTCTACAGAGCTTAAAAATGTAATACTATTTAATACAGTACAAGTACCACATTACAATTACGTAGGAGACTCTATATTAGGCTATAAATCTCATATGGGAGCTGGTTCTATAACTTCTAATGTAAAGTCTGACAAGACCTTAGTTCATGTAAAGGGTAAAGGTATAGATATAGCTACAGGACTTAAAAAATTTGGAGCTATGCTAGGCGATTATGTAGAGGTAGGCTGCAATTCAGTGCTTAATCCTGGAACGGTTATAGGATCAAATACTAATGTATATCCACTATCCATGGTAAGAGGCTATGTACCTTCGGGTAGTATATATAAAAAACAAGGTGAGATAGCAACTAAGCATTAGATTATTAATGGAGGATTATAATATGAGCGCAGCAGATAAACTATTTATTGATATGTGTAATGACATTATAGAAAATGGTTATAGTACAGAAGGGGAAAAGGTTAGACCCAAATGGGAGGATGGATCTTTTGCCTATACTATTAAAAGATTTGGTGTGGTAAATAGATATGATTTATCTAAAGAATTTCCGGCACTTACTCTTAGAAAGACTTATGTAAAATCAGCTATAGATGAATTGCTATGGATATGGCAGAAAAAATCCAATAATGTAAATGATTTGAAAAGTCATATATGGGATAGCTGGGCTGATGAAGCTGGCTCTATAGGTAAGGCATACGGATATCAATTAGGTGTAAAGCACCAATATAAAGAAGGTATGATGGATCAGGTAGATAGAGTTATATATGATTTGAAAAATAATCCTTATAGTAGAAGGATAATGACAAATATATATGTACATCAGGATTTACATGAGATGAACCTATATCCCTGCGCCTATAGCGTTACCTTTAATGTAACTGGTAATAAGCTTAATGCCATACTTAATCAGCGTTCTCAAGACGTATTAGCAGCTAACAACTGGAATGTGGTTCAATATGCTATATTAGTTCATATGATGGCTCAGGTATGCGGCTTTGAGGTAGGAGAATTAGT
>CAZOUU010000219.1:0-2922 GCA_964583045.1 uncultured Lachnospiraceae bacterium
GGTAGTAGTACTGGCTTTATGGGGTGGAGAAACACTTTTGACACCCTAATCATAATATTCATATTTAGAAGAATATATAACCACATTTTTTCGTCGAATATTCACTTAGTTATTTGTTCTTTGTCGCATTGCCTCGTATACTAACACAGTAGCCGCTGTAGCAGCATTTAGAGATTCTACTTTTCCTAGCATATTTATCTTTATTAATTTGCTTGCTCTCTTGGATATATCCTCTGTAAGTCCCTTTCCTTCATTTCCTATAATAAATGCTGTTCCATTTTTATAGTTCTCCTCATAAAAAGAACCCCCTTGTAAATGAGCTGCATACACCTCTATATGACCATTTACCAGCTCATCTACTGTCTCATATATATCCTCTACATACACAAATGGCGCTCTAAATATAGAACCCATAGTTGACCTAACTACCTTGGGGTTATATATATCTACTGTATCCCTTGACATAATTATGCCGTCTACTCCTGCACCTTCAGCAGTCCTAATTATAGTTCCTAAATTCCCCGGATCTTGAAGGTTCTCTAATACTAGTAACAATGGATTTTCTTTTTCTAAAATATCCCCAAGCCTATAACCATATCTTTTTACAACAGCCATAATCCCTTGTGGTGTCTTAGTATCCGACATAGTTTTAAACACATTATCCGCTACCAATATATATTCTGTTTCCGAAAGAATATCCCTATGATTCTCTTCAAAGCTCTCTGATACATATACAGCCATAATATGCTCTATAGGAATCTCAACATACATCCTAATACCTTCTACGACAAATACATCAGCTTTTCTTCTAGCCTTATTATCCTTTATTAATTTGGTAACTTCTTTAATCTCTTTGTTACTTGCACTTGTTATCATACTCTCTCCTAATGAAGTATCCTATATAATTTAAAATGAGGCCTCTACCTTCTTAACCTTAACTGCTATATTTTCTTTTCCATATACAGCTTCTAGCCTTTGGGCAAATTTTTGATTTAAGTCTATTGCAAACTGATCTCCTAATGCCTTATATTGCTTTTCTGCCGCACAATATACATATACTAGATTCTTCCCTGGTTCTTCTTCTAGCAGCTGGTATAGACTGTCCTCGACTGCTTTATAGCTTTCTATATCTGAAAACTTTATATATACCTTCTTTTCTTCATGTTCTATGCAATCTGACATAAGCTTAATACGCTCTAAGATTATTTTTCCATTCTCCTCAGACACTGTAGTTCTTCCTTCTATAAATAATTTTTGGTCTATAGTTAGTAAATCTTTATATTCATCATAATCCCTAGGAAATACTATAATTTCCACACTGCCAACCATATCCTCAAGGGTAAGAAATGCCATATTCTGATTATTCTTCGTTATCTTTACAGTCTTAGCAGATATCATTCCACCTACTTTGACCACCTGTTGATCTCTTACCTTAGTCTTCCCCGTTTCCTCGTCAACTATAAAATCTGTAGCTATGGCTGTAGTATTTCTGCCTATTAGCTCTATATAATTTTCTAATGGGTGTCCGCTAATATATATACCTATAACTTCCTTTTCATATGCCAGCAATTCTTCCTTTTCATATTCTTCTACCTGTTCACATTTAACTTCATATTCCATCTTATTTTCTTCTGGTGCTATCTCAAATAAGCTTATCTGTCCTGCTATATTATGTTTTTTATCATTAGCTATCTTATCTAGAATAGGAGCATAGTTTTGCATCATTTGTTTTCTATTTTCTCCAAGACTATCTAAGGCACCACCCTTAATAAGATTTTCTATACAGCGTTTATTTACATTTTTACTAGATATTCTGGTTATAAATTCATTTAAATTTTTATATAATCCACCCGCTTCTCTTTCTGTAATTATATCATCTATAACTGAGCTTCCTACATTTTTAATGGCATTCAACCCATATCTAATAGAACCCTCTGATACAGAGAATTCACCATAGCCTTTATTAATATCCGGTGGCAATATTTTTATACCCATCTGTCTGCAGTTCATTATGTATTCAGATACCTTGCCACTATTCCCATTTACTGAAGATATAAGGGCTGTCATAAATTCCACAGGATAATAGCATTTTAAGTAAGCTGTCTGATAGGTAACTACAGCATAGGCTGCTGCATGAGATTTATTAAAGGCATAATTAGCAAAATCTGTCATATTATCAAATATCTTGTTTGCTATTTTCTCGTCAATCCCTCTATTCACACAACCCGGAACCTTTTCTGCCTCATTTCCGTATACAAAGTTCTGACGCTCCTTAGCCATAACGTCTTCTTTTTTCTCAGACATCGTGCTTCTAACCAAATCACTACGTCCAAGGGTATATCCTGCAAGCTTCATAACTATTTGCATAACCTGCTCCTGATATACTATACAGCCATAGGTTGGTGCTAAAATCTCTTGAAGCTCTGGACAATCATATGTTATATTATCTACATTATCCTTGCCCTTTATATAAGCTGGAATAAAATCCATAGGACCTGGTCTATATAGGGATATACCCGCCGTTATATCCTCTAAGCTGTTCGGCTTCATCTCTTTCATAAAGCTCTTCATACCAGCACTTTCTAATTGGAATATACCCTCCGTTCTTCCAGCGCTTATAAGTTCAAACACCTTAGGGTCTGTAGTGTCTATATGATCTATATCTAAATTTATCCCTGCGGTTTTATTAATTTGTTTTATAGACTTTTGAATAACCGTAAGATTACGAAGACCTAAAAAGTCCATCTTGAGCAGACCTAATTGTTCTATAGTAGTCATAGTAAATTGAGTTACTATAGCATCCTCTGAGCCTCTTGATAATGGTACATATTCATCTATGGATTCCTGTCCTATAACAACTCCTGCTGCATGCATACCTGTATGTCTTGGCAATCCCTCTAGTCTTCTGGACATATCTATTAG
>CAZOUU010000220.1:0-2897 GCA_964583045.1 uncultured Lachnospiraceae bacterium
TATGAGATAAAAGGAATAAGAGCCAGTAAGAATGTTGAAGATTACATAATAGATGATTATCAGCCTATAGCTACAGATAGTGAAGGCAATATAATAAATGAGTATACTTTAGTTATAGTTACACTAGAGACTACTAATATTAATGCTATCGATATATTTGAAAACGAATTAAGTTATGGTAATGATAGCTTGATAACACTAAATGATAATAGCGATTATATGTATTCAAAATGTGATTTAGTATCAATCAATGAAATGAGTGATAGCGATAAAAACGCATATCATTTTAGACTGGATTATGGTAAAAGTTGCAAGAGAGAATTGTTATTTATAGTATCAGATGAGGAGTTACAATATAATAACATGATTATTGAAATCAATCAAACAGGGGCGGGAAATAATAGTAAGGATAGACAAGATATTCGTGGTATGCGTATTAGTCTGCCAGATAAAGAAGCTCTTATTAATTTGATTGATAAAGATAATGAAACTAGTAAAAAAATATCTGAATTGCAGAATAAAGTACTTAGCAATACTAAGACATTAGAGGCAGAAGGAATTACAGTATCTATAGTTGATATTGATGAGAATCCTAACCCAGAAGATTATAATATAGTAAATGAAAGATATGATAGGGGTAAAGAAATTACAACAGTAGGACTTGAAGTTGAAGTTACTAACAATAGAAGTCAGTCATATACAGGAAGTATGACAGATATAGGATTTGGATTTGCATGTACAGATAGAGCAATATTTCCAACTGGAGCCATAGGAGAGACGGTTACGGAAAAGGAATATACGCTAAATAGTGGAGAAAAGAGGACGTTCAAGCTACTATATACTATAAATAGAAACGCAAAAATTAATGATGAGACAGGCTATCTATTTAGATTTGTATATGAAGACGTTGATGGAGTGGTTCAGAAGGGCAAAGAGCTGACAGTAAGTACTGTAATAAGGTAAACTGATAATTAAACAAAGTACTTTACAATTAGAATATAAAGGAGTAATATAGAACATAGTATTTGAAGTGATCTTGAGAGTTCTTGAAAAACGAATTTGCTTAGAGAAGTATGAAAAGCTTATGAAGGGAAAATGCTTGAGGGATAAATAGTGGAGAATACTAGTATATAGTTATAGGAGGAAGAGGCTTTGTAGTATAAAAAGTTATATTTTAGTTCGTTTACTTAGTTTTATTTTAATATTAGTAGATAATACAATAATAAAATAATGATAAACGGAGGAAATTAACATGACTAAAAGGAAAAGTAACAAGGCAGGAAAAATACTTAAGGCGTTAGTGGCAGCAATATTTATATTTACAGTAATAGGTAGTATGGATGGAGTGCTTGCTAATAATTGGGAAAACAGGCCGTTTTCTGTATATTATAATGGCGATGGTGGAGATGTATCTGATAAAAGTAGAGAAAAGATGGATAAAACACCTACATATGCATACAATCAGGGAACATGTGGATTTCGTGTGCGTGTATTTGCTTCTGATAAAGACTCTAGTCTTATAAAGGAGACATCTACAGGAGCAAGTTCATACAGATATATTCTAGTAGGTAAAGATAGTTATCTGCATACACAGACATATGAGTGGGGATATAGATGGTGCATATTAGTTTTTACACCAGATATACATACACCAGTAGTTCTTAAAGGACAATGGAGTCCTGATAGCAGATATTATAATTAATATTGTATTTGGAGCATTAGTATATACTAATGCTCCGTTATGAAAGGAAAATATGAGTAAATGGAATAAAGTTATAATATCAATAATCACTGTATTAATGGTTGCTATAATAGCGGTAAGCTTTGCTAAGAAGATGAAGCTTTTTGAAAAGGGTGGTATTATAGATAATATAGTGAACAGTGAAGAAGAATCAACAGTATATGAGGTAGCACCAGAGAATGCAGAACTGAGTGCAGAGCTAGATATGCCTATTATGTCAGAAGGCATTAAAGCAGAGTCCTTAGGTGTGGAATATGAGATAAAAGGAATAAGAGCTAGTAAGAATGTTGAAGATTACGCAATAGATAACTATGGTCCAATTGCTATAGATAGTGAAGGCAATATAATAAATGAGTATACTTTAGTTATAGTTACACTAGAGACTACGCGTGTTGCCAAAGATTGCATATATGATATGTTTTGTTATGGAAATTACTATTTTTATACATTAGATAATAATGATAATAGAATAGTGTCTCTGTATGACTTAGTATCATTTAATGGGATTAATATAGAAGATAAAAATGCCTGTATGTACTATTTGGAATGTGGAGAAAGTTCTTCTAGGGATTTAGTATATTACATTGCTGATGATGAATTACGATACAATAATCTTGTTCTTGTTATTAATGAATCTGGAATTGTTAATATAAATAGACAAGATATTCGTGGTATGCGTATTAGTTTGCCAGATAAAGATGCACTTATTGATTTGGTTGATAAAGATAATGAAAGCAGTAAAAAAATATCTGAATTGCAGAATAAAGTACTGAGCAATACTAAGACATTAGAGGCAGAAGGAGTTACAGTATCTATAGTTAATATTGATGAAAACCCTAATCCAGAAGATTATAATATAATAGAAGACCGGTATCAGAAAGGGTATGATATTACAACAGTAGGAATTGAAGTTGAAGTTACTAACAATAGAAGTCAGCAGTATATAGGAATTATGACAGATATAGGATTTGGATTTGCATGTACAGATAGAGCAATATTTCCAACTGGAGCCATAGGCGAGAAAGTTACAGAAAAGGAATATACGCTAAATAGTGGAGAAAAGAGGAGATTCAAGCTGTTATATACTATAGATAAACTTGCAAAAGTTAATGATGAGACAGGCTATCTATTTAGATTTGTATATGAAGACGTTGAT
>CAZOUU010000221.1:0-2882 GCA_964583045.1 uncultured Lachnospiraceae bacterium
TGTGTAAGATAAAGGTATTCTTATAATTAGTAATGTATTTATTTCATAAACATGCCTTTAAGCATATCTACTTTGGCTTTTTCTTCAGGGGACATATCTTTGGTAAATTCAGATAATAGAATGTCTATTTCCTCAGGGCTAAAAGACATATTACGTTTCTTTAACTCGGTGTTAGCCCGTAATAATTGAGGCAACATGGATTCGGGAGATTGCCCCTTTAAAGATGCAGCTAGCCTAGTTACTAATTCAAGTTTAAGTGGATCGATATTGGATATATTCATTGCTTAACTCCTTTGATTCTTCATTATTATTATATGCATTAGTAGTTACAGAGGATGATGTATCAAATTCATTGAAGAAGGCATCAAAATCAAATTGATTAGATTTTTGTCCACCTCCAGAAAAGGCATTTACTGTATTAGCCATTTTCAACATACTAATCATAGAAGCTAGATTGCTACTATTAGGAATATATGCAGCAGCATCAGTTATAATGTCATTTATATCTGTTACTGATTTATGTAAACCGCAATCGCAATAGGATTGTTCGTCCTTTAAGGCATCTAATAACATTTTGGCTTCTAGGTATTTAAGTAGAATAATAACTAGGGGTTTATACTTGTAGTCTACATATATACTTGCAATTTCCAGCAGATATAAACTGTCATTGCTTATAGCATTGTCTAGTGGATGGTGGAAATAATCTTTTTTCATAGTAGCTATATTACCCCCTTGAGTATAGTGATGATATTAGTTAATATATGAAATACAGATTTGACTTATGACTAAATTGAGGGAAATGCATATGTTAGTAACAAAGTATAAATTTAGTAGGTGTGTATATGAATAAACAGTTGATAATAGATGATAATACAGTTTATGAGGTGGATTTAGATTGTATAAGTGAAAATAATGGAAGTGAGGAAGAAAATAGTGAGATAGGATATAATAATAACAGCCGTATTTCAGGTAATAAATTGAAAGCAGAGGTTATAGAAGAGATGAACTATGTGAAAAATACTGTAGATACAGGAAAATGGTTGTTTTTGCTATTATCCATTCGCAGCAGCCGTCATCACCTTTTCCAAATATGTTTCCTAGGCTTAGACCAGAACCGTTAGAGCATATACTGTAGATTATAAATAAAACTACAATTAGGCAAATACAGTTGTCATCTCCTTCTCCACATCCTTTTCGAAATGGTGAACCTCCACAACCAGTTGCTGATAAATCGCTCATATATAGACCTCCTATATTACTTTACATTTTATACTATGCATTTAGTGAAAGTAGGTTACAAACAAAGTATAAATATTAGAGACATAATTCGACAAATATGATATAATTTTTTTGTAAAGTTTATAGATTTGATTAAAGATAAGTTATTAATTCAATGTATGTGCATAGTATTTATGATAGTAGGAGGGATAGAGTTGGTATTTAAATGTAAGAATTGTAGAGGCCAGGTTACATATAATCCTGATAAGGGTTCTATGGTATGTGAGAACTGTGATAGCGTTGAATCACAGGATATAATAACCTCAGAGACTCCAAGTATATGCCCAGGCTGTGGCACATCAGTAGAACCCGGAGAATATACATCTGCAACAAGGTGTCCTAGCTGTGGTACCTATCTTATATTGGATGATAAGGTTAGATATCCATATGGGGCTAATGTAGTTATACCATTTAAGTTAAGTAAGGATAAGGCAGCAGACATATTAGTTGAGAGATTTAAAAAATCATTGTTTTTACCTAATGATTTTTTATCTCGTAAGACTTTAGAAAAGCTGGCAGGAGCCTATGTACCATTTTGGCTATATGATTTTGATACAGACGTGGATTATTCTGCTACGGGTACGAAGGTTAAGAGCTGGACTACGGGTAATAGAAGATATACCGAGACATCATATTATAATATACATAGAAGATTAAATATAGATTATAAGGGAATACCAGTAGATGCATCTAAGGCTATGGATGATGAGGTTATGGATCTTATGGAGCCATATGATTATAAGCTGTTAAATGAGTATGATGATAAATTTTTATCTGGATTTTATAGTGAGGTATATAATTTTACTCCAGATGAATTGACACCTAGAGCTGAGAAGAAGGCTAACAAGTCATCGGATGCATGGATTCGTTCAGAGGTATCCGGTTATAATACTTTAACTAATATAAGAAAAAATGTAGCTAATAAAAGAACCGGTAATGAATATGCATTACTTCCAGTATGGAAATATGTATATAGATACAATAATAAGAATTACGCCTTTTATGTAAATGGGCAGACAGGCAAGACCTATGGTTCTCTGCCTATTTGTAAATGGAAGCTTATTACATATTCGAGTATGGTATTTGCACTATCTACAGGACTTTTATTTGCTTTAGAGCAGTTATTGGAGGTGCTATAGATGAAGAAATTTAGAATATCTATTTTTGCTATGGTAGTTGCAATTATAACATTGGTGACACTTAGACTGATTATATTCCATGCTTATAGCTCTACTATAACTACGGTGAACAGAACTAATACACCACTTACTACCGAGAGAGTGTTTGATAATGCAGGTCTACTCACAAACTCAGAAGAGGATAATCTTAGAAAACTCATAGATAAGTATCAGAATAAGCTAGGTATGGATATAGTCTTAGTTACTACTCTTGAATATATGGATGGTAGTGATGCCACGGCAGAGCAATATGCAATGGATTATTATAATAGGTACAACTTTGGATGGGATGGTACAGGAGATAATGGTAATGGTGTTATTATGGTTGCCAATTTTTCCACAGGTGTAGCTAGATTAGAGGGTTTTGGAAATAGAGCAGGTGTTAACTATACACCAGCAGTTAGACAGCATAGAATAGATAGTATA
>CAZOUU010000222.1:0-2226 GCA_964583045.1 uncultured Lachnospiraceae bacterium
GAATTGATAGCTCAGGATCCTTTAGAGAAACGTAGTGATTCAAGACTTATGGTATTAGATAAAGCTACGGGAGATATAACTCATAGACATTTTAGAGATATAATAGAGTATCTTAATCCAGGAGATTGTCTGGTTATAAACGATACTAAGGTTATTCCGGCTAGACTTATGGGAGTAAAAGAAGATACAGGTGCAAGTATAGAGGTGTTGCTTCTTAAAAGGAAAAGCGACAAGGTCTGGGAGACTTTGGTTAAGCCAGGTAAGAAGGCTAGAGTAGGAGCTAGAATATCTTTTGGAGAGGGATTATTAGTAGGAGAAGTAATAGATATAGTAGAAGAAGGAAACAGACTTATACAATTTGAGTTTGACGGTATTTTTGAGGAGATACTGGATAGACTAGGTCAGATGCCTTTGCCACCATATATTACTCATGAGTTAAAGGATAGAAATAGATATCAGACAGTATATGCAGAACATGAGGGTTCAGCAGCAGCACCTACAGCAGGACTTCATTTTACAAAAGAATTATTAGAGGATATCAAGGCTAAGGGAATACAGATAGCACATGTTACTTTACATGTAGGATTAGGTACATTTAGACCTGTAAAGGTAGATAATGTATTAGAACATCATATGCATTCTGAATTCTATATAATAGAGCAAAAGGACGCAGATATTATGAATAATGCTAAGAAAAATGGGGGGCGAATTATATCTGTAGGTACTACAAGTACTAGAACCTTAGAGACTGTAGCTGATGAAAATGGATATATAAAAGCTAGTAGCGGATGGACAGATATATTCATATATCCAGGTTACAAATTTAAGATAGTGGATAAGCTAATAACTAATTTTCATTTGCCAGAGTCTACTTTACTTATGTTAGTATCGGCATTAGCTGATAGGGATACAATTCTACATGCTTATGAGATAGCAGTAGAAGAAAAATACAGATTCTTTTCATTTGGAGATGCTATGTTTTTGTAGTAAATCATATATAGAATAGGAGCAGTAAATGGTAGATATATATATAAGGGAAACCAAAGGTAATACTCATAAAGAAGGTGTAGTGCTATTACAGGAGATACTATGGAGAGATTATAATGTAATGCCACCTACTATTATTAAGTATGAACCTAAAGGAAAACCTTATATAGATAATCTACCATTTTATTTTAATATAAGTAATACAAAACAGTATATAGTAGTAGGAATCAGTGATAGTGTAATAGGAATAGATGTAGAAAAAAAACGTGATTACAAACCTCTTGTGGCAGAGAAGGCTTTCACAAAAAGTGAACTGAATATCGTAGAAAAATCAAAAGATATAGGATTACTAAATTATGGACGCTTAAAGAAAGTTATATAAAATGTAATGGTAAGGGCTTAGCGTATGAATTAAAGGACATAGATATAGTTATAGAAGATAATGGGTATATAACAAGTAACGATTCTGAAGTCACATTTTTCTCCGTTGATATAGAGGATATCACAATATCGGTATGTTTAGCAAAAAAATGTGATAAATCCCCAGAATACAGGGTGCATTTTGAATAATAAGTAAATGTGGGTAATCACAAGAAAAACTATATTATACAACAAAAATAGATAAATAAAACGTGAGGATAACAGTGTTATTGATAAAAACAATCTGTTATCCTTTTTAATGAATATTTTACTTGCCATATAATGTAAATAGTATTATACTAAGCAAGTGACTGACCGGTCGGTCAGAATGAAAATTGTATATACATCAAGGAGGGCACATTATATGCTATCAAAATTTAGTGTAAAGAAGCCCTACACTGTACTAGTGGGTATTATATTAGTAATAGTGTTAGGTATAGTTTCTTTAACGAAGTCAACTACGGATTTATTCCCTAGTATGGAGCTTCCATATGTAATTGTTATAACTACTTATCCGGGAGCCAGCCCAGAGTCAGTAGAGAGTTATGTAACAAAGCCTATTGAACAATCAGTAGCTACAGTTAATAATGCTAAGGAGATTAATTCTTTTTCCTATGAGAATTATTCTATGGTTGCCATAGAGTTTAATGGTGATGCAAATATGGACAGTGCTACTATAGATATGAGAGAGAAATTAGACCAGATAACTGGTATGTTTCCAGATGAGGTGGGTAATCCTATTATAATGAAGATTAATCCAGATATGATGCCAGTTATGGTAACAGCATTAGATATGGATGGAAAAGATTCAGTAGAATT
>CAZOUU010000222.1:2236-2877 GCA_964583045.1 uncultured Lachnospiraceae bacterium
ATCTGATTATATGGAAAATGAAATCATACCAGAGATAGAAGCTGTGGATGGTGTTGCTTCAGTAGATTCTATAGGTATGGTACAGGAATCAGTTCAGGTAGTTCTTAACGAAGATAAGATAGCAGATGTAAATAAAAAAGTAAAAGCTGCATTAGCTGAGAAATTCGAGGCTGCAGAGGGTGAGTTAGATAATGCCAGTAACAAGATTCAAAGTGGTAAAAATGCTATTAGCAGCGGTAAACAGGAATTAGAGAATCAGTTAGGTCCTGTACAAGATCAATTAGAAGACGGACAGAGTCAATTAGCAGGACTTAGTGATACATTAACAGCACAATATAAGCAATTAGATGATTCATTAACGGAGCTTAAGAAATTACCGGCTCAAAGGACAGCACTTGCGGCCAGCCTAGAGGCAGTCCAAAATGCTTATGATACATATAATAAATGTAAAGAAGGGGCAACCGCTCTTGAACCCTTTATTTCATCAGGAACTGCTACTGCTGAGCAACAAGCTCAGTATGCCAAGCTTACTGCAACTATGTTGGCTATAGAAGATCAGTTAGTGGATACAAATGGTAATAAGGTTGCTATAGCAGATGTACCAGCACTTATTACAACTATGACAGAGGGATTAGCACAGA
>CAZOUU010000223.1:0-2861 GCA_964583045.1 uncultured Lachnospiraceae bacterium
GCATTTGATGGTGGTACGAGTGAAGCATATGATTTAGTATTAGGCTCTAGCTCATTTATAGAGGGATTTGAAGAACAGCTAGTAGGTGCATCCGCAGGTGATGAAGTATCGGTAAAGGTTACATTCCCAGAGGATTATGATAATGAAGAGGTTGCAGGTAAAGAGGCAGTATTTGCGGTAACAGTTAACAAGGTATCAGAACCAGTAGAAGTAAAACTTACAGATGAAGTAGTTGCAGCTAATTCAGATTATACAACTGTAGAGGATTATACAAAATATGTAAAAGAATCCTTAAAGACTAATAAAGAATCATCAGCTAAATCAACTATGCAGAGTGATATATTAAAGGCTATTATAGATAATAGTGAATTTAAGAGCTATCCGGAAGAAGATAAGAAAGCACTTATTGATGGCGCTATGGCTGATACCAACGATACAGCCGAGAGCTATGGAGTAGCTGTAGAAGACTATATAACTTATGTAGGATATTCTACTATGGAAGATTATGAAGCAGCAGTTGCTGAGTATGCAGAGAGTTATCTTCAAGAGAAGATGGTTATTAATATGATAGCTATTAAAGAGAAGATTGGTGTAACTAGTGAAGAAGTAACTAATTATGTAAATAATCTCGTAACTACCTATAGTCTTGAGAGTACAGATGATGTATATGATTATTATTCAGAAGAAGAGATACAGTATTTTGTATTAGCAGATAAGGTAATGACATTCCTAACCGAGAACGCAGTCGAGGTAGAATCTACTGAAGCAGCTACTGAGGAAGAGGCTAAGACAACAGAGGCTAAGGACACAGAGGCTAAGGATACAGAAGCTAAGGATACAGAAGAAACTACAGAAAAAACTACAGAAGAAGCTACAACAGAAGCAGAGTAGTTTAATTATAGCCTTGCGGTAACATATTACCTGCAGGGCTATAACTATGTTATGGTGAAAGGCTTTTATGATAGTTTCCCTTGAAAAAATAGCATATAGTTGGTATAATATCTAGAACATTGTGCGTATAGTGCATGAACGAATAAAAAGTAGGAAGGACGAAGGGTTATGGCAGAGAGTAAGAAGAAGATTTTAACATATGCAGGTTTAAGAAAATTAGAGGATGAATTACAGGAATTAAAGGTAGTTACTAGAAAAGAGATAGCTAAGAAGTTACAAGAAGCTAGAGAACAAGGAGATTTATCGGAGAATGCTGAGTATGATGCAGCAAAGGATGAGCAAAGAGATGTTCAGGCTAGAATAGATGAGATAGAGAAGATACTTAAGAATGCAGAAGTTATAGATGAAGACGAAGTAGACTTAAGTAAGGTAAGTATCGGATGTGAAGTTAAAGTACTTGATGTAGCTGAAAAAGAAGAGATAGTATATAAGATAGTAGGTTCTACAGAGGCAGACATACTTAAGAATAAGATATCGGACGAGTCTCCTATTGGTTCAGCTTTAATAGGTAGTAAGACTAACAGCACAGTATCGGTAGAAGCACCAGATGGTATATTTAAATACAAAGTACTTGAGATAAGAAGATCAAACTAGAAAGTAGGCAGTTATAATGGCAGAACAGAATCAACAACAAAATCAACAGAAGAATCAACCACCTAAGCAGCAGGACGTAAAGCAGCTGCTTAAGGTACGTCGTGAAAAGTTAGCTGAGTTACAGGCAGCAGGCAAGGATCCATTTGTTATAACTAAGTATGATGTAACAGATAAGGCTGGAGTTATAAAAGATAAATTTGATGAGTATGACGGCAAAGAAGTATGTATAGCGGGTAGAATGATGTCTAAGAGAGTTATGGGTAAGGCTTCATTTGCTAATGTAATGGATTTATCAGGAAATATACAGTTATATGTAGCTAGAGATGACCTAGGAGAAGATTTCTACAAGGATTTCAAACGTATGGACATCGGTGATATCGTAGGCGTAAAGGGTAAAGTATTTGAGACTAAGATGGGTGAGAAATCTATCCATGCTACAGAGATTACTTTACTTTCAAAGAGCTTACAGATACTACCTGAGAAGTACCACGGCTTAACTAATACGGATCTTCGTTATAGACAAAGATATGTGGATTTAATTATGAATCCGGATGTAAAGGATACATTTATCAAGCGTTCTAAGATAATTAGCACTATTCGTAAATATTTAGATGGACAGGGCTTTATGGAAGTAGAGACTCCTATGCTTGTATCTAATGCAGGTGGAGCAGCGGCTAGACCATTTGAGACTCATTTTAATGCACTAGATGAAGATTTGAAGCTTCGTATCTCTCTAGAGTTATACCTAAAGAGATTGATTGTTGGTGGTATGGAAAGAGTATACGAGATAGGTAGAGTGTTCCGTAATGAAGGATTAGACACCAGACACAATCCAGAGTTTACTTTGATGGAATTATATCAAGCATATACAGATTATAATGGGATGATGGATTTAACAGAGAATATGTTCCGATTCGTAGCACAGGAAGTATTAGGGACTACTACTATTACTTATAATGGTATAGAGATGGATTTAGGTAAGCCTTTTGAGCGTATTACTATGGTAGATGCCGTTAAGAAATATGCTGAGGTAGATTTCAATGAGATTCATACATTAGAAGAAGCTAGAGCTATAGCAAAGGATAAGCATATTGACTTTGAAGATAGACATAAGAAGGGTGATATCTTGAACTTATTCTTTGAGGAGTTTGTAGAAGAACATTTGATTCAACCTACATTTGTTATGGACCATCCAGTTGAGATATCTCCACTTACTAAGAAGAAACCAGAAGATCCAGAATACGTAGAGCGCTTTGAAATGTTTATGAATGGCTGGGAGATGTGTAATGCATATTCAGAGTTAAACGATCCTATAG
>CAZOUU010000224.1:0-2827 GCA_964583045.1 uncultured Lachnospiraceae bacterium
AGATTAATAGTTTTCTACAATTTTACTGCGATTTATTTTTACCTTTCAAATCTGATTTTTTTGCGCTTGATAGATATTCTGATAAGCTGTCTATAGCTTTTTGCTCATCATCGCCATCAGCAACAACTGTAATCTCTTCCCCTATTTTTACACCTAGGCTCATCATACCCATTATACTCTTAGCGTTAATTTTTTTATCTTCACTTTGAATATATACCGCACTGTTGTACTGACTTGCTATTTGAACCAATACTGCTACTGGTCTTGCTTCTGCATCAGTTGGAATATTAACCTTCATTGTCTTACTTACCATAATAAATAGCCTCCTTTAAATTTAAAAATTGTTTTCTCTTATGTCATTAGCTATGTTACATATTTTTCTCAATCTATGATTAACACCCGATTTACCTACTGGTGGGTCGAGCATTTCCCCTAATTCCTTTAAGGATATGGATTCATCCTCTAATCTAATTAATGCCAGCTGTCTAAGCTCTGGATTTAGCTTTTTAAAATTATTTGTATCTATAATATACTGTATGTCTTCCATCTGCCGTTTAGCAGCATTTACGGTTTTATTAATATTAGCCGCTTCGCAATTAACTCTACGATTAATATTATTTCTAACGCTTTTTACTATCCGCACATTCTCCATATCCATTAACGAGCCATGCGCCTCCATGATATTTAATACATCCACTATCATAGCACCTTCTTTTACATATACAACAAAATATTTTTTTCTTAATACTATTTTTGCATCTATTTCAAAATCTATTAATACATTTTTAACTATCTCTGCTATACCTTCTTCATTACACACTATCTCGAAATGATATGCTTTTTCCGGATTGCTAACAGAACCTGCTACTAAAAATGCCCCTCTAAGAAAGCACCTTCTACAACACATATTTTGAATTATAATAGGATTTATCACAAAGGCATATACTTCCTGTTCTTCCTCTTTAATAGTTAGTTTAGTAACCTCTAGTATTTCTCTAACTGTATCTGCATCCTCATATCTCATCTGATATATATCTGCTTTCTTACTATGTATAACTATCTCCAATTCTATACCTAATATTTTTTTGGTAAGATATGCTGTCTTCTTGATAACTTCACTATTATCAGATGAAACAACTATATAATATCCATATTCATTTAGCTTTATCTTGCCACACATACATATAATTGCTGTTAATTCTGCTATTTGACAATGTCTGGCATTTCCATGTCTTTTAGCCAGCTCCTCTTTTACTCCACCTGAAAACGACACACTATCACCCTTTCGTTATGGCATCCCTACCTATATCTCTATGTTCAATCCTTGAGCTATAGGTCCACTCCGATATATCTTTATATAAAAAGTTAGCAAGCGTCACTGAACGATGTTTACCACCAGTACAGCCAATAGCTATTACCAACTGATTTTTTCCTTCTTTTATGTAATTAGGAATCAGAAACTCTAACATATCCTCTAATTTAGTCAAAAACCTTTCAGCTTCTTTACTTTCCATAACAAACTCTTGAATACAAGTATCATTTCCAGTAAATGGTCTAAGTCTCAAATCATAATAGGGGTTTGGCAAAAACCTTACATCAAACACTAAATCTGCATCTCGAGGTATGCCATATTTAAAGCCAAAGGAAACTACACTGATTATAAAATTACTGTAATTTTCACCTTTAACAAATATCTTATCTATCTCAGCCTTTAGTTCTCTAGTTAACAGGCTGCTAGTGTCTATAATAAAAGCTGCTTTTTTTCTAATAAAATCTACTCTTTGCCTCTCTTTAGATATTCCTTCTTCTATCTTGCCATCTCGTGCAAGCGGATGTGTTCTTCTAGTTTCTTTGTATCGCTTTACTAGCACATCATCTGAGGCATCAAGAAATAGTATTTCATATTCATATCCTACGCTCTCAATCTCTTTTAACTGGTCGTTAAAATTGGCTAAGGCCGCACCACTTCTTATATCTATTCCTATAACTACTCCATTAAGATCTGACTGCTTATCATATGCTATGTCTGCAAATTTTTTCATCAATTGTACAGGCAGATTGTCTACGCAAAAAAATCCTGCATCCTCTAAATCATTTAACGCAGTACTCTTTCCAGCTCCCGACATACCTGATACTATTACAAATCTCATAATAAACACCCTCTTATATTATGGCAAATATCAACGTGTTTCTATAGCAATTTCTCTAAAAGCTTCCTAATTTCTTAACTTCAGTATCTAATCTTACTCCAAAGTCAGCATACACCTTTTCAGTAATAAAATCTATCAAATCTACTACATCCTTAGCAGTTGCGCCACCTGTATTAATAACAAAGCCACAATGTTTATCTGACACCTTAGCTCCACCAATCTGTTTTCCTCTCAAACCCGAATCCATAATTAGCTTTCCTGCAAAATAACCTTCAGGTCTTTTAAATGTACTACCTGCACTAGGATACTCTAATGGCTGTTTACTTATTCTGGCCTTGCTAAGCTCATCCATTCTTGCTTTAATCTCTGCTTTTAAGCCTCGCTTTAATTCCATAGTAACTTTAGTAACTATACTGTTGTTTTTCTCAAACACGCTGGTTCTATATTCAAATTCCAAATCTTCTTTGCCTAGTGTATATAGTTCTCCTTCTCTAGACACCGCCTCTACTCTGGTTATAACATCCTTTAGTTCTCCGCCATAGGCACCTGCATTCATCATAGTGCCACCACCAATGGTTCCTGGTATTCCTGCTGAAAATTCCAAACCCGTTAGCTCATGTTCATAAGCTACCTTTGCTATCCTGGACATTAAAGCGCCAGCCTCTGCTACTATGCTG
>CAZOUU010000225.1:0-2825 GCA_964583045.1 uncultured Lachnospiraceae bacterium
TATAAACATTCCTGCCATACATCCCATTATAAATATATTACGCTTTTTACTCTGAGATTTCTTAGTGCCATCTACAATAAAGCCCTTAATAATCTGTTTGGGGATTCTATATCTATTTTCCATATGTCACCTACTACAACAAAGATATAGATGCCATACTAATACCTACATTTACTGCAAGGTAACAAGCAACTATGGCTGCTATCTTCGCTTTGGATGTTCCTTTTTTGTCCAATACAACTGCTACTATAAATAAAGTAATTAACATAATTAATGATACTATTACACCTAATAAAATCTTCATATGACATTCCTCCATATACTTTTTCTTTTATAGTATCACTGGCTTTTGCCCTTTAGAAATATATATATAACATCAAAAATGGTGTGGCCATATAATATATCATATGGCTGCACCATTTATTTTATTATGTACTATTTTACCTTCTTAGAGGATACATCTATCTTTGATTCATATAGTTTCATCTGAAAGCTCTTATCTAATTTTGTAAAACGATATCCATTCTTGTATACCAACAAATCTTTATAATCATTATTCTCAATATCACAAGCTCTTTGAACCAATCCAAATTGTTCTAGATATCGTTCTGGAATAGGTGAAACCCACATATAAGTATTAGCTACATTGGATAACAAATCAAACTGGCTGCCTCTTTCATATACATATATATGCTTATTATTACTCTCCATTTGCGAATTAGGAGTCTCATGTATAAATGGTATCTCAGTATCTCTGTGTGATATCTCTATATAATCTCTTAAATCCTCTGCTGTTACCTTTTCTTTGTTAGCTAACGGATGATTTTTAGACATAACTACTACATATTTAAACTCCCAGATTACATCATAGTCCAAATTCTTTCTCTTAAGATAATCTAGAAAATAATTCTCATATATCTCCTGATATCTTATAATTCCCAGATTATGTCCCGCATCTGTTATATCAGCTATAGCTTGTAAAGAATTAGTCTCTTTTATAGTTATATCCATATTTTGTTCCAGACTTAAATCTGTCACAAATTCAGTAAATCCATGAGCTATGTAGCTGCCTCTAGGAATAGATACCTTGATTTCCTGCACCACCCTCTTAGAATCACCTGTTATATTCTCTAATTCATTTAATTGTTCTAATATGTTCTTTGCATAGGTTAAAAATACATTTCCCTTATCTGTAAGAGTTACACCCTGTGAATTTCTATCAAAAATCTCATAGCCTAAGCTTTCTTCCAAATCCTTAAGTGCCTTACTTAGATTAGGCTGTGCCATAAATAGATTGGCTGCTGCCTTTGTAATAGATCCTGTCTTCTCTACTTCCACTGCATACTGAAAATATAATGTATTCATACTCTTCCTCCGTAAATCCTCTAAAGCTATACTCAGTATACCATACATCACTGCATATGCCCTCATACCAAATAAAACATATATACTATATCATATATCTACTCTTATCTATTAATAAAATCCTGTGCATTATCTACTGTTACTATCTCATATGGCAGTCTTACTGTCCTATGCTCCATATTAACACTATCCGGTATCTCATTATCAGTGCCCAATGCATAAGCTATATCTAACATAGCCTTAGCTTGGCCTACATTATCATTATATACCGATCCTGCTAATTCTCCACTATTGATCGATTTTAATGCCTCTGCATGACCATCTATGCCAACTATTATAGGTAAATTCCTATTGCTATTCTTAAATGCATCTATGGATTGTTGTGTTCTAAGTACTGCATCCTGATGACCTGCTTCTCCTTCTAACATCACATACTGGATTATTCCATCCTCATTTTTATCTACAAGTGAAAAATCCTTATTGCATATGTCTACTACAATCTGTCCTTCCATCTTACCCGAATCACCGGCATTAGCACCTACATAGTATAATTGATCCCATCTATCTAAATCCTCTGACACTAGCTCTCGATTAAAAAATATAACTGGTATATCTGCTGCCTTAGTCTTGTCAATAATCAATGAAGTATCCGTTCTGTCAACTAAATTAATACATATAACACCATAGTCCTTTTCTACAAAATCCTCTACCTGATTATTCTGAGTATTCTGACTAGCTGCTGCATCCACTACATCTATAGTTATAGCTACTCCTGTCTCATTCTCTTTTTCCCTAGCCCACTGTTTAAAGCTGTCTATAACCGAGGCTACAAAGGTATCATATTCATCATATACACTGATTCCTACTTTAATGTTGGTGTTTTTAGATTTCTTTGTGTCTGTACATCCCGCAAGTATAAGCACCATAATAACACTTAAAAATATGCCTCCTATTACTTTTTTCATATATACCGCCTCCCTCTATTGAACATTTGGAAATAACAATCTCTGGTTTTCGTCACTATACATATCGTCCTTTGATATAACCTTATAGCCAATCAGCTTTTCTAATTCTTTATCTGTATAGCTGCTAGCATCTGCTAATTTGCTTATAGCTAGATACCCCATATTAAATTCATTCTGAAACACTATTTTATCTATAATTCCACCATCTAAATATACTGCTATATTATTAGTATTACCTAATCCATAAAGCTTTATATGACTACCTTCTTCAGATAATGCAGCGGCTACATTCTCTAAGGTAATACTATCTAGCGCCACAATAATATCTTCATTACTATTAGCTATCTTTTCACTTATAGTATCTATATCTGTATTCGGTAAATACCAATATACAATGTTTTCTTTACCAAAAGCCTCCTCAAAGCCTTCTTTACGCTCTATAATAGAGTTTCTGGACTCATTATTGGATATAACTACTATCTGCTGGCTCTCTTG
>CAZOUU010000226.1:0-2824 GCA_964583045.1 uncultured Lachnospiraceae bacterium
TCTTTAACATTAAGTGTTAACTTACATGCTCCTTGTTGAGGTGCACACCAGCCAATACCGTGTGTAAATCCAGAAATATCTTTAACTTCTTTTGCTTTTACCCATTTTGCTTCTTCTGGGATAGGAGCACAACCGTGATTAACACCTTGTGCTACTGAACACATTTCTTCAACTTCCTTTGAATAAATCATGTGAAAACTCCTTTCAATATATAAATATTATCAATACACCTTAATAGGTGGATTATCAAAAAATCGGTAAGGCAACTACTGTTACCCTACCGACCTATTTTCTCATAAAACGCTGAATTAGTCTAGTATTTTTTAGATTATTTTGTCATTATAAATATTATTCCGCAAATGCACTTACTCCATTTACAAATGTATCTATATCTGCTGCAGCAGAATCTAGATATGTGCAACCAATAATCAACATTCTTCTATCATACTTTTTAATATAATATCGTTGTTTAACTGTAATACCATTCTGAGTAACTGTACATTCAGCCACATTGAATTCCTGTCCACCCAAGGTAGCTTTAGAGTTCTCTGCAAACTGACAGCTATCACCAAATTGTTTTTGCATTTGAGTTTTAACAGCCTCCACATATGTAGCTTCATCAACTACGCCAGATACAAATTTAGCAGTCTTGCCATTCATATTATCAAAACATGCTATTACATACGCCGTACTATCTGCTCTTTGCACAGCGAACATATATGCCATCTCTACCTCATCGGGAGATAAAGAACCATCTTTAACTCCTGATATATTGGTAACGGATTCTCCTGCTAAATCTGCTGCCTGCTGATCCGTTAGCAATTGCCAGCCCGGAACATTCTTAAATGATAGGTTAGCATAATTGCATTCATAATTGGTACCATTCCATGCACCTACACTAAATTCCTTAGAACCACAGGCTGTTAACTGTGTTAACAATAGCATGCACACTACTAGCTTAATTACTTTTTTCATAAAATCCTCCCCTTAAAATATAATATTATATTGCCCCTCTATCCAATATGTAACTTTACGTTATGCATTAGAGCTTAATTAGCCGCTGTAGTTGTCTCAGTAGCTTCGGCTGTAGTTGTCTCTTCACTAGCACCCGCATTTATCTCAGACTCATCTAAGAACTTCTCATTAGAAGTCTCGATACCTACCTTAGTACCATCCATTGATGCAACTGCATTTATAAATGCATCCTGATCCTCTTGATTATCTGAATTACTTGTAGTTACTATAAAGAATATACAATTCTTCATCTTTCTTACATAATAATTCTGTATAGCATTTCCCTCCAAAGAATATCTTGCACAAGAGAAATTAACTCCGCCTACCTTGGCATCATATATGCCTATAAGCTCATGTGAGCCTAACGAATTAAATTGTTCTCTCATCACTGCTAGATAATCCTCAGCTGATAAACTAAGAGAGTCATCTCCACCATTTATAAGATTTGTATAAGCCGCCATAGCATTAGCTGAGCCATCCTCCTTTTGTAGAGCAAAGCAATAGATTCCTTCCTTCTCGGTAGCTTTGATACTGCCATCTCTTACTCCTGTTATCTCAGCTTCAGTAACTCCAGTTAAATTAGCTATCTCGCCATCACTTAAGGATTTCCAGCCTTCAGGCACAGTAAAATTAAGTCCTACATAGCTATTCTCATATATGCCATCTGTATTAAAGGCACCAACTGTAAAGTCATCGCCAAAATTCAACGCTCCCGAACCAACTATACTATCCTTTTCGGTAGTTGTCTCTGCTACAGTCTCTGTCGTAGCCTCTGTTGTCGTTTTTTTGTCGTTCTCACTGCCACAAGCTGATAAGCTTAATATCATAGCTGCTGCCAATGCACATACCAACATCTTTTTCTTCATTTTTATATCTCCTTTATA
This sequence comes from uncultured Lachnospiraceae bacterium, assembly GCA_964583045.1. Lineage (GTDB taxonomy): Bacteria > Bacillota > Clostridia > Lachnospirales > Lachnospiraceae > JAVBSN01. The sequence goes on from CAZOUU010000226.1 coordinate 1,899, forward strand.
TGTAAATGGTTTACCCTAAACCACTTTAATGATATGCCATACATTCCCTCGACTATGCATTTCATACATAGGAAATGATATCATATATTAACTGTAAAATCTAGTGTGTATTTCTTACGTTTTACCGTACTTATCGCAATATATTCCACTAAATATTTCTATAAATATATGTGCTAAATACTTGTATTTAAACGAGATTCAGTGTTAAAATATATTAGCACGACGCTTAAGCTGTCAAACAAAATAACAACGAGGTACTTAATATGAATAACAACAATATGATAGATTTACACGTTCACTCTAATGCATCTGACGGAACATTAACTCCTAGCGAGGTAGTAACAAGGGCTTTTAATTTAGAGCTTAAGGCTATAGCCTTAACCGACCATGATACTGTAAAGGGCATTCCCGAAGCTATAGCTTCTGCTGCCGCTCTAAACAACAATTCTTCAAGAGCTATAGAAATAATTCCGGGTATAGAGATGTCTTGCGAATATATGAAAAGAGAGATTCACATATTAGGCTTCTTTGTGGATTATAAGAGCATTGATTTTCAAGATGCTTTAGTTCACATACAAAAGGTTAGGGAAGATAGAAATCTACGAATGATAGAGCTATTTCAAAAAGACGGTATAGATATGACCCTAGAAAAATTGCAAGCTGGAAATCCACATAGCGTAATTACCAGAGCACATTTTGCCAGAGTTCTGTTGGAGGAGGGTGTATGTAAAACAAAGGACCAAGCCTTTAGAAAATATATAGGTGTAGGCTGTCCCTATTATCTTCCGAGAACTGTTATCACTCCCGAGTATGCATTTAGCCTTATAGCAAACGCTGGTGGTATGCCCTTTGTAGCTCATCCGCTGCTATACAAACTAGGTTACGCACAAATCGAAGCAATGATATCTGATTTTATACCGCTTGGT
>CAZOUU010000227.1:0-2816 GCA_964583045.1 uncultured Lachnospiraceae bacterium
AAAAACAAATATTTTTCTCAATAAATATACTAATTGCACAATTTTGGTTGTCATTATATGAAATCAGTTTCATAGATACTAAATATTATCTAGTAGACTCCTCTAATATTACTCTATACCCCATTTTTATTTCACGTATAATCCTATTTTTCTGCTCTATCATAGTTATCAGTAATTTAGCTCCTTCAATTCCACTAGTTTTATAAGGTAGATGTACTGTAGTTAAATGTGGCGTAACCACTCTAGACATATTAGTATCCCCTATACCTACTATTTGTATATCAAACTTCAAACTGGGTTCAATTTTATATATTCCATAGCTCCTATGGCTATGCTATCAGTAGCACAAAATAATCCATCTATATCTGGCACTCTTGCTAATAGCTCTCTAGCCTTCTGATAGCCATCCTTTATGCTAAAATCTGCCACTATCATTGCATTTTCATCTAAGCTTATCTGCTCTCCTGGACGAAACGCCAAAAAGGCATCCTGATATCCCATGTATCTATTTCTACCTGCTGCTTCATCTAATAAGGTTACTCCTATATAACCAATGTGCTTTCTTCCATTTTTTATCATTACCCTGGTAACATCCTTAGATGCATTATAATCATCATGATAGACCGATGAACATTCTTTTATATACTGCCCTATAACCACTATCGGAACGCACGATTCCCTTATCAAGCTTTTATGCTCTGCAGTCAATATAGTTCCAATTAGTATTATGCCATCCACATTATTATGTTGAAACAGACTAAGATATTCTAATTCTTTATTCTTGTTATTTCTGGTATTAGCTAACAGTAATTGATAACCCTTTTCGGATAACATATCGCTTATGCCTGCCACTACTCTACTAATAGCATCCGAATTAATCTTAGGTAATATAACTCCTATAATCTTTGATTTCTTTGTTCTTAATATCTGTGCCTGAGCAGAGGGTACATATCCCGTAGCTTCTATAGCCTTACTAATGCGTTTTTTCTTTTCTTCACTTACATACCCATTATTTAGATATCTTGATACAGTTGCCTTAGATACACCAGCCATTACTGCTATATCATTTATAGTCATAATAATTCACCATCCTTACATTATGCCCAATATTCTTCTACACTATCCTTAATGACAGCTACTGTTTCTCTAATGTTGAGACCTGCAGGCTCTACTGTTACATCCGCATATTTCTTATATAAAGGAATCCTCTCCTCATATAAATCCTCTATAGTCTGACCTTCTCTTATAGCCACTCCTCTACTAGTTAGATCACCTAATCTATCTTTTATATCCTTCAATTCAAGTTTTATGTAAACCACTGCTCCTATTGATTTTAAATGCTCCATTGCCTCTTTACCATAGACGACACTTCCTCCTGTCGCTATAATATGCCTATCTAAATCTATACTAGAATTTACTGTGTTTTCTATAGCTTCAAAGGCATCCAATCCGTCTTCTTCTATAATCTCACTAAGTAATCTGCCTTCACTCTCCTGAATTAATATATCTGAATCTACAAATCTATAGCCCATAGCTTTAGCCAGCACAACTCCTACAGAGCTCTTACCACAGCTAGGCATACCTATTAATATAATATTTTTCATACCTATACCTCTTTCCTAATAGACCCTAATTATATAAAATATATGCAGACCTGCTGCGCAAGCCTGCATATATGATAAATACTATTAGTCTGCATAGAATATATTCTTTGCACCACTTTTATATATGTCTAAACTCTTATTTGATAGTGTAACTCTTACTATCTCCTTGTTTCCACCTCGTTCAATAACTATGTCGTAGCTATTATCCTTTGTGACCGCACTAGAAAAATCATATATCTTCTTAATCTTCTTCTGTGTAATAAGTCCGTCAATTCTAGGTGAACCAGTTGGTACTATCATATTTATCTCTGATAATACAAAAGATAGTTTTTTCTTTCTTGTACTCTTATTATATATAGCTACTACATCCATATCTCCATTAGTAATTATGTATTCATACTCTAGATTTTTCTTTGAAAATATAAGTATAATAATTCCAATACATAATATAGCTACTACATAACCAATTATTCTAATAAATAAACACAATACTATGATCAAACCGGCAATAATAACTGCTGCCACCATAGCTGCTTTTAGCATAAAGCTTCTCTTTCCTACTACTAGGTCTTCTGAATAACTATCTGTCATAAAAACATCCTTTCTAGATATACAATATCAATAGTTTCAGCCTTTATATATTTTCTCGCCTAAACTCATCTTGAAACCAAAGGAAACTAAAATATCTACTTGGCAGATAATTGCTCATCTATCGCTTTAGCTGCTTTCTTACCAGCACCCATAGCTAATATAACAGTTGCAGCGCCTGTAACTGTATCTCCACCTGCATAAACATTATCTTTACTAGTCTTCATCGTATCCTCTTCTACAATGATACCACCCCAGCGTTGTACATCTAAACCTGGTGTAGTCTGTCTTATAAGCGGATTAGGACTCTGCCCTATAGCAATTACTACTGTCTCTACATCTATAACATAATTAGAACCTTCTACTGCTACTGGTGAACGTCTACCAGATGCATCTGGCTCGCCTAGTTCCTGTTTAATTACTTCTATGCCTTTAACCCAACCATCTTCGCCAATGATAGCTGCTGGGTTATTAAGTAGTTTAAATATAATTCCTTCTTCTTTAGCATGATGAACCTCCTCCGCTCTTGCTGGAACTTCATCCTCGCCACGTCTGTATACAATATATACATTCTCTGCACCTAGTCTCTTAGCTGTTCTAGCCGCATCCATAGCTACATTACCA
>CAZOUU010000228.1:0-1866 GCA_964583045.1 uncultured Lachnospiraceae bacterium
TGGGGAAGCATTTTTAAGAGCAATAGTTATTATATTAGGTGTTGCTATTATAGCATTTGGCGGATTTTTCTTGTATAAGGTGATTACTGGTGGCTCAGGAACAGATGATACAACAGAAGCTACATTATCTGATGAAGAGCTAAGACAACAATATGAGCAAAGCTTAGCTACAGAAGAGGGAGATTCAGCAGCAACTACTGAAGAAGCTACAGAAGCGACTACAGAGGAAGCTACTGTAGAAGAAATATCAGGAAAAGGCTATAAGGTATTAGTTCTTAACAGTACAAGTACAAAAGGTTTAGCTAAAGCTTGGGCTACTACATATAAGGCAGATGGATTCGCAACTGTTGATACAGGCAATTATTCAGGTGGAGCATTAACAAATTCTAAGGTTATAGTTAGCACAGAAGGTATGGGTAATGATGTAGCTGGATATTTATCAGGTGCAACAGTAGAGGTAGGCTCGGCACCAACTGGAGTTGATGTATCTACTGATGGATATGATATATTTGTCATCATAGGTACAGCAGACGTTAAATAGCGTTTTGAATAATTATCATATTATAGAACAATAGAGGTAAATAAGATGACCAACAAAGCAGATATGCTAGGAATATCTATCGACCTATATGACACGAAGCAAGCCACACGTATGGTATGTAGTTACCTTAACAAAGAGAGTAGCAATACAGTGTTTTTTGTGGATGAGAAAATATGTCGGGATATTCAAGATAGTGATGAGGCAAGGGGGTTGGTTAATTCATCAGATATGGTATTGTTGTCTAAGAAGGTAGGTGCAGATGTAGATAGTATGCACATTAAGACGCAACTTCCTATTGATGTAAGTACATTCTTTGACAAGCTGTTTAGTCAGCTTGAGAAAGATATGCAAGAGTTATATATAGTTACAGATACAGATGAAGAAGTAGATATACTTATGGATGCAATGCATACAAATAAGAGTAATTTGCTGATTCAAGGTTCAGGTATGGAGGATATAGGTGAGTACCAATATGATATGTTGACTAATAATATTAATTCTGTAGCTCCAGATGTGTTATTGCTATGTGGTGGTATAGATAGGCAAATGGATTTTCTCATTAATTATAGAACACAGATTAATACATCTGTCTGTATATTTGTAGGGGAAGAATTTAAAGATATATCGTATTTAGATAGTAATGAAAAAGGTATAATGAAAAAGTTTAAGAAAACAGTGATATATAAGAGGTTTAAAAAATAGTAAAAGTTACATACTACTAGTAGAATTAACTATAGTAGGAAGGTAATGGATATTATGAAAAGAATCACTGGAACATTAGCATATGAATATATGCGTATAATTATAGGTTCATTTTTAATGGCGTTTGCAGTTAAAGCTATATTTGACACTATGAATATCGTGACAGGTGGAGTAACGGGCATAGCTATTATTGTAAAAGACTTAACGAGGAATATTAATATTCTGGGTGATATGGGAGTACCATTATGGGCTACCAACATTCTGATTAATATTCCTCTTTTTATATGTGCTGGATATATAAAGGGAAGAAAAATGTTTGTTAGGTCATTGGTATCTACCATATTTGTAAGTGTATTTTTAGGCATAATTCCAAGCGTTCATGTACTACCCTCGGATAACCTGTTAAATGCTATAGTGGGGGGATTGATAATGGGAATAGGTCTGGGACTGGTATTTATATCCTCAGCTACTACAGGAGGTACGGATTTACTAGCAGCTATGATAAATGTAAAGCTACGACATCTATCTGTGCCAGTTATACTTTTATGTGTAGATAGTGTAATAGTGGCGGCAGGGGCATTTACATTTGGCATAGAAAAGGCACTGTATTCAGGAGTTGCAAT
>CAZOUU010000228.1:1876-2783 GCA_964583045.1 uncultured Lachnospiraceae bacterium
TGAATAAATTGGATAGAGGAATAACCAGCGTTGATGTGGTGGGAGTATACACCAATAGAGATAAAACTATGCTAATATGTGTGGTAGGTAAGAAAGAAATAGTGAGACTTAAAGAAGTAGTAAAGGAATATGATAGTGATGCATTTGTAATAATAAGTGATGTGGTAGAAGCCTTAGGAGAGGGTTTCATAAATAGTAAAATATAGTGAACTGTAAAAAACTGTAAAACAAATATTGTTAGAAATAACTATAAAAGACAAATAAAAGTGTCTATTTTTCTAAAGAATGGTTATCCATATACAATTTGAACAAAATATTTGAAAATTATTTGTTTAATAGTAATATGGAATAAATAAATTAAATGAGGTAAGATACATCTATAATGTTAGTCAGAAGAACAACATAACCTAGAGGAGGATTAAAAAATGGCTAGTTTATCACTCAAAAATATTTACAAAATTTATCCTAATGGATTTAACGCTGTTAAGGATTTCAGTCTTGATGTAGAAGATAAAGAATTTATCATCTTTGTTGGACCTTCAGGATGTGGTAAGTCTACAACACTTCGTATGATTGCAGGACTTGAGGACATAAGTTCAGGAGAATTATGGATTGGCGATAAGATGGTTAACGATGTAGAACCTAAAGATAGAGATATCGCAATGGTATTCCAGAACTATGCGTTATACCCACACATGACTGTATACGATAATATGGCATTCGGTCTTAAATTAAGAAAGATTCCAAAGGAGAGAATTGACAAGCAAGTTCATGAAGCTGCTAAGATTCTTGACATTGAGCATTTACTTGATAGAAAACCTAAGGCTTTATCAGGTGGACAAAGACAACGTGTGGCTATGGGACGTGCAATCGTTCGTGAGCCAAAGGTATTCCTTATGGATGAGCC
>CAZOUU010000229.1:0-2780 GCA_964583045.1 uncultured Lachnospiraceae bacterium
AACCGGATTAAACCCTATAAAATTGTCGTCATCATCATCGTTACACGCAGATAAAAATAGTACCGAGGAACACAGCACACCTAACATCAATTTCTTATAACTGTTCTGCATATTTCTATCCTTTTATTGTTATTCCCTATCTCTTAATCGAGATCACTCAAAATTAATCATAAAAAAAGCATCCTTTATAGGATGCTTTTGTTGTTATCCGACATACGGTAATTATCTTAGAGCAAACAATATTCCCACAAAAATAATGAGGCCAATCCAACGGTTATGACGGAATGCCCAAAAACATAGCTGTGGATTTTTATCGCGAGTTTTAAACCATTGGTAAATAAAATCAGCAGCAACCAGCAAAAGTGCTAACAAGCCAAATGGAATCAATAAATTTTCCAGCCAAAGTGCAGCACCTATCAATAAAATACTGCTCGCCTGCAGGGTGCTAATAATTGAAATATCATGCTGGCCAAACAAGATTGCAGTCGACTTCACCCCTATCTTTAAATCATATTCACCACTTAGCTTTTCTGTGTCCCAATAAACTCCTACAAAATACTTTTTTAGGGTTGATATTTGATAAATAATAGCTTGACTATTATTTACCTCTTCCATTTCAGTTTGCTTATAATATTCATTCCATGTATCTTCATTACTCTTTTTATAACTTATAATAAGTTTTTGAGGTTTTATATTATCTTTTATACAACAATCTATTCTTACGTTATTATTAACGATATTATTACTTAACGGATAATTATCAACAGTTAATTGACTGTCAGTAATAGTTGGTGCTTCTGTATCCTTACCTATAGTTACAAGTACCTCGTTAGAATCCGTTCCTAGTTCAAACTGACCTACGCTATGCACATAGTAGTAGTATTTTTTAGCTACTGTTACTTTTTCATCTACATATGATAATGTCTTTGTTGCATCTACTTCTCCTATTTTTTCGTATCTGCTACCTGTGGTTTTTCTATATATAAAATACTTATTTGCATTCCCTGTATCTGGCTTTTCAAAGGTTATAGTAGCTACTGCATTATCTCCACTTACCTTTACATTTTTAGGAGCTGTAGGTGTAGTCTCGATAGTTACAGATATATCTCTAGCCTCTGATTCGTTTCCTATCCAATCCACTGCTACTACACTGTATGTATAAGTACTTCCTTCTATAAGTCCTTCATCTACATAACTCGAGCCATACTTTCCTCATATATAATTTCGCCATCTCTATATAGTATATATTTTGCTACTTCTACATCATCCCTAGAGTCATTATTCCAATTAAGTGTTACCTTTCCCTCTGTTATATCTGTTACAGATAGATTACTAGGCGTAGATGGTCCAGTTATATCATTAAGGGTAGTTACTTCTATGGTATCTGATGGAAGAGATTCATTATCATGACTGTCATATGCTGTTACATAGTAACTATATCCAGTATTATTAGATAGTTTTACATTTATATATGTGGTTTTTCCTACTACCTTATCTATCTTTTCACCATCTCTGTAGATATAGTAACCTACTACACTGTCATTATCTTCTGAAGCATTCCAATTAAGAGTAAGGCTATTAGCTTTTATACCTGTAGCCTTTAGATTTCCAGGTGCTGTAGGCACTTCCCCATCTTCATAGGTATATATTATCTGGTTAGCTACCTCTTCACTAGTATCAGTAGTATATGTGCTAAGTGGTTTACTTAATTCTAATATATTAAGTTTGGATTTTGTATTATATAGTATTATACTTGTAGCATCCTCTGCCAATACTATCTTGTTATTATCTGATGGTACAAATGGATACCTGGTAGTACTCTTTTCTTCTATAATCTTTCCTACATATATAGTTCCTTCGGTTATATCTCCTGCCATGGCACTATTATTAGATATGTATAGATTATCTGTCTCTACCATATCGCTTGCCTCTGACATAATTAGATGTCCATATTTATATATACTGTTTGTTCCTGTTAATTTTCCCCCTGCTATAGTTGTAGCTCCCGTTATATATATGTTAGGGGCGATTAACTCATATCCTGCTAGATTCATACTATTTTGTATGTATATGTTGCCTGGTAATTCTATATTTTTAGTAAGAATTGTATCTTTAGATGTATATATAGCTAGTTTCCAATTTTCTATAAGATTAATATCATCTACATATACTTTACCCTTAGTGTATACTGTTCCCTTTACATCATTTAATGCTCTCGTTATATATATGTCCTTATCTAGACTTACCTTATTAGCATTATCTACTAATAGGCTACCCATATACATAGATGTACTTCCTAGGGATATGGTCTGTTCACTATCTCCTGCCACCACAAAACCTACATTCTCACCATTTTTATAATTAAGTGCAGCATCGCCCATTAATCTAATGGTTCCACTTTTCGTGTTTTTTAAGTCCGCATCTATAGTGGCTTTTCCGTTAATAGTTAAGGTATGTCCATTTAAGTCTAATGTTCCTAGAACCGTCATATCACTGTCGCATACTATATCTTCTGATAGCACCACATTCATCATAGCTGTGTCTTTTGTGTACACAGTTCCATAACCAGTTAATTCTCCCTTATATGTACTTCCTGTTATATAGATATTGGCATTAGTATCTAATTTATTGATATATGAAGTATCGTCATCAAAGGTTACTATAGGCATAGCATTAGTATTTTGAAACCTAACTACATTCTCGCCCGATGGGGTAAAGTTTCCATCTGTTCCAGTATTTTTTACAGTTAGATTACCTGATAATTCTATGATACCATTGTC
>CAZOUU010000230.1:0-2760 GCA_964583045.1 uncultured Lachnospiraceae bacterium
AAGCAAATCATCGCAATTAGGTTAAAAAAGTATTGTACATATACATCTACGGTATTCTTAGATACTGAATCCTCTTTGTTATAAGAAGTATCTACAGAGATTAAATCTATAGCTTTTTCTATATTTTCAGGATGATTCTTAGCTATATCTTCTATAACTGATTTTGATATATTGTATTGCTCTACAAAGGAAGATAATATACTTTGATTAAGCTTACTGTTTTTCATATCTACAGATATAGTTAAATCTAATTGTTCATCTACATAGATAATACCATCTATTTTTTGTTCTTCTAGAAGTGATAAAGCCTCTTTTTTACTTACATAAGTAGGATCAATTAGAGGTGTGTCTTCATTAGAGGTGTTATCTGCGATATCCTTAAAGGCATCTATATAATCCTTACTATCACTAGTATTAACTATTGCTACAGGTATGCTGGAGAATAATTCGTCAGCAGATAGATGACCAAAAGCAAGGCTGAAAAATGTTCCTAATATAATAGGGAAACACAAACACCAGAAGATATTGGATTTATTTCTTAATAGTCTAAGAAGACTATATTTAAATGAATGAATAAACATATTATCCCCCCTAATCCCTAAGCTCTTTGCCAGTAATCTCTAGGAATACATCGTTTAAAGTAGGTAGCTCAGAATATACACGACCAAAGCTTATGTTGTTATCTTGTAAATAGTTTAATACTCTTATAAGATTGTGTTTTCCCCCATTGCAGCGTATAAGTAGTATGCCATCATTGTAATCAGTTTCGTATACATGTTGTAAGGACTTAACACCTTGTAATATATCATTAGGCAAATCTATTACTTCTACAGATATATTTTCATTGTTCTTAATCATTTTCTTTAGTTCTTCATTAGTACCAATGGCAAGATTTTTACCCTTATCCATAATAGCTATTCGGGTACATATCTGTTCTACTTCTTCCATGTAGTGAGAAGTATATATAATAGTTGCACCTTGTCTGTTAAGCTCTTGAATACCCTCTAATATCTTGTTTCGACTTTGTGGGTCTACAGCAACGGTAGGCTCGTCAAGGATGATAAGCTTTGGCTTGTGGGCAATACCACAGGCTATATTAAGTCGTCTTAATAAACCACCAGATAGTTTCTTTGGACGGAAATTACGAAAATCCTCTAGGCCAACAAACGTTATAGCCTCATTAACTAGTTCTCTTCGTTTTGCTTTATTCTTTACATATAGTCCACAGAAATAATCTATATTTTCGGCTACGGTTAATTCATCAAATACAGCTACATTTTGCATAATTACACCGATATTTTCTTTTACCTTGTAGCTGTCAGGCCGCATCTCCTCACCGAATACTTCTATAGTACCTTTATCATATGTAAGTAATGATAATATGCAGTTAATGGTAGTAGTCTTACCAGAACCGTTAGGGCCTAGAAGTCCAAATACTTCGCCATCTTTAATATCTAGATTTAAATGGTCAAGGGCTACTAGGTCCTTATATCTTTTAACTAGATTTTCAATTTTAACAACACTGTTGCTCATATATAAATTCCTCCTTAAAATTAATAGCATACATTAACTTACTATGGACTCATTATATATATTCGCAGGTTAAGGGGTAAGTGCAAAATGTAAGAAGAAAAAGTGACATTTGTCATTAATTTGTTTTTTTATAAGAGATGGATTTGATTTTGCAATGAATGGCAAAAATTGACAGTACAGGGAGAGAATGGTATGATAGGCTCGGATTAAAACTATAAAAACATGGGGAGAAAATTAAATGAAGATGAAAATGAGAAGGATTATTTTATGCTTGATGGTTGCTATATTATTTATAAATATACCATTTAATGCATGCGCCGCTACTGTTCAAGGTGAAGTAGAAAAGGATAGTGACAAAACGGTATTTGTAGGAGAAAATTACGAGGTTGAATTTGTAATAGAGTCAAGTTGGGATAAGGGTTATAATGCAAATGTAATTATAACTAATACAGGTGATACAGATATACATAATTGGATGATTAAATTGGATTCCAGTAATAATATACTAAATGTATGGAATGGAGAAATATTTGAAAAGACTGATGGAGCATACAAGATAAAAAATGTTGGATGGAATCAGGATATACATATAGGTGAAAGTGTTACCTTTGGATATACAGCAAGTTATGAAGAAAATATATGTGTACCACAAAGTTATGAATTGTTGGGAATCGAAAAGGTAACTGAAGAAGGTAAATATGAAATTCAAAGTGTAGTGAATAGTGAATGGAATGATGGATACACAGTAGATTTACTTATTAAAAATTTGTCTGATAAGCCTATCGAAGATTGGAAAATATCTTTTGATATGAATTCAGGAATAAAAGAAATATGGAATGGAGTTATTATATCTGAAGGCGAGGGTAAATACACCATCGGTAATAATGAATACAATGGTAATATTGCATCAGAAGGAGTTGTCACCATAGGTTTTAAAGTAGATGCTCCAAATGGGGAAATGATATATCCAGAGAATTTTGTATTAAGTGAAATTATAGAGAGTGAAGTCCCTAGTGAGGAAATAGATCCTGAATTAGATACAGATGGAGACGGACTTACTGATGCAGATGAGATAATCTTATCTACAGACAAAGACAAAGTAGATACAGATGGAGATGGTCTATCAGATTATTATGAAGTTTATATGACATATACTAATCCGTTAGTAATAGATACAGACAGTAATACAATTAGTGATGCGGATGAAGATTTAGATGGAGATAAACT
>CAZOUU010000231.1:0-2758 GCA_964583045.1 uncultured Lachnospiraceae bacterium
AATGATGTGATATAATGATGAACATTACAATATACTGGTAAATAAAGGATTATGGATAGAGAGGGATGTTATGGTAGATTTATTAGTTAAATTATTTGTGAAAAATTATGAAAATGTAGAAGATGTAAAGGTTAGAGAAAGCTATGGTATGCTAAGCAGTATAGTAGGCATAGTTAATAACATAGTATTGTTTGTAGCTAAATACATAATGGGAACTATGGCAAATTCTATATCTATTGTATCTGATGGATTTAATAATTTATCAGATTGCGGAAGCTGTATAGTTACTATGTTAGGATACAAGATGGCAGCAAAACCGGCAGACAGAGATCATCCTTTTGGGCATGGTAGAATGGAATATTTATCTGCGCTTGTTATGGCGGGATTCATTATGCTAATGGGTATAGAATTGTTTAGAAATTCCCTTGCTAAAGTAATTCATCCAGAAAAAGTGGAGTTTAGCGTAGTAGTATTAGTAGTATTAGTTATATCTATAGGCGTTAAACTATGGATGGCTATATTTAATCGTATATTAGGCAAAAAAATTAATTCGGGAGTTATGGAAGCTACCTCGAAGGATAGTAGAAATGATGCCATAGCAACTGCTGGTACAGCAATAGCCTTATGTCTATCATTGGTAACAGATTTACCGGTGGATGGAATAATGGGTATTATAGTTTCTGTTATTATACTATGGGCAGGTTTTGGAATAGTAAAGGATACGGTAGACGAATTATTAGGGAAGCCGGCTGATAAAGAATTGGTGGATAAGCTATGTGAGATAACTAATAAGGATAGTAGAATTATAGGAATGCATGATTTGATACTACATAATTATGGACCGGGTAATACTATAGGAAGCTGCCACCTAGAGGTAAGAAGCGATGAAAATATATTAGAAATACATGATTTAATAGATAGAATAGAGAGAGAAGTATACGAAAAATTAAATATAGTTATAACCATACATATGGATCCTGTTGAAGTAGATAATGAATTGGTTAATGATCTAAGAGAAAAAGTCAGAGCTGTGGTTAAGGGTATAGATAATCGTATGCATATACATGATTTTAGAGTGGTTACAGGAAATACTCATACTAATCTTATATTTGATATAGTTGTACCCTTTGATGTAAAGGAAACTAACGAAGAGATAAAAGAAAAGATAGATGAATATATGGGCAATGAGAGTGCTACATATTATACAGTAATTACATTTGACAAGGAGTTTTAGATATATGCTAGAAGCTATAGGAAAATGTGGCTTATGAAATTAATCATATATAAGTAGGAGGACGAGACATGAGAGAATTTCTAAGAGAGGAATATATAAGGTATAAGAAATATATATTGATTTATCTTCTAGTGGTTACAGCAATTTCCACTATGTGTGCACTATCTAATGTGAATAGCATAGTTCGTGGAAATGATAAAAATGATAGTGAGGATACTACAAATGTTATAAATACCACTTTGAGAGATAATCTAGAGACTTATGCTGGTGTATATTCTGTGTCTATATCTAATGCAGTAAATCCTACAGCTACATTGGCGGTGTTATCTGTTTTGGGAGCTATAGAAAATTATGATGACTACTTTACGAAAACACCAGCTTTGGATAAGTTGTCAAATTCTCTAAGTGACATCCCTTTTCTAAGAACGGCAGATAGACTTCCTATTGCAAATCCCTATGCGGCAGGTATTCTAGTGTTTTTAACTGTTGCTATATATGTTATGAGATCCTTTAAGGCATCTAAGGCTGTATCCCAGGCAACTATAGATAAATTAGAGAATGTATATGGGTTTGTAATTTCAATATTACTGACTATACTTCCTATTACTACGGCTACAGTGGTGGCGGCTACTACTACAGTGGCGCATAGTACAGTAAGTCCGGGTACTTTTGTGGTAACAGCAATAATTGGAATAATGGCGGCTATATTTTCTGGAATCATGTTTATATGCATTAATATGACTATTGATTCCTTGGAGTTATTAGCCACTATAGCACCGATACCTCATGCTAATCAGGTTATGAGTTTTTTGAGATTTATATTACATAGCCTTTTAATAGTTTTACAGATATTTAGCCCAGTGTTAAGTGTGATAGTTAGTTTTATTATTATGATAGCTGGATTTGCATTGTTTAAGTATGCATATTTATTTACTACTTATTATGGTGCAGTATATGGTAAGGCTATTACAGACAAGATATTTAATAAAGGTAAAATACATCCACTAGTAGATAGTAAATGTCCGCGACGTATTAAAAAGAAATTTGCTCAGGCATCTATTATAGTCCCTGCATTTTCTTTTAATAAGATAAATGGACTTAATAAGAGGACAAAATATTGGTTTATAGTAATAGGCGAGGAAGTGTATGTGGTATATTGTAGATTTCTTAAGAAGATGAGAGTATTTAGTATAGATAATATAAATGCCAATGGAGAGAACCTATATATACATAAAGATATACGTTTTATAAGGGTGTTAACACCATCGAAGAGAGTGGATTTTGCTATAAGCAATATATATTCAAATCAAATTGATGCTATTAGGGATATAACGGGATATAGAGATTACCAGGGAGTTATAGATGCTAATCCTAATTCTATGGATAAGAAATTAAAGAAGCTTATGTTTTGGAAGAAGGATAAAAAGAAAGCTAATATGTAAAGAGTAGATAATTTAATAGATAATCTTAAGGTTAGAGTATAATTATTATTGGCAAGATTAGTAAAAAATAAGGGAAGAAGGA
>CAZOUU010000232.1:0-819 GCA_964583045.1 uncultured Lachnospiraceae bacterium
ATAGGGTCACGCATATTTATATTACCTGATACCATATCTATCTTAGCTCTAAGTACCTTTTCCCCATCTTCATATACACCATTCTTCATATCCTCAAATAGCTTAAGATTCTCTTCTACTGTTCTATCTCTATAAGGACTATTCTTACCTGGTTCTTTTAATGTACCTCTATATTCTCTTATCTCTTCTGCAGACAAATCGCATACATAGGCTTTGCCCTTCTTAATAAGCTTAATAGCAGCCTCGTACATCTGGTCAAAATAATTAGAGGCATAATATATCTCTGTACCAAAATCGGCACCTAACCATTTTACATCTTCTACAATGGAATTAACAAATTCTGATTTCTCTTTGGTAGGATTAGTATCATCAAATCTAAGATTAAATGTACCATTGTACTCCTTAGCCAATCCTGAATTCAATATAATAGACTTAGCATGTCCTATGTGTAAATATCCATTAGGTTCTGGTGGAAATCTAGTTACTATATTTTTATAGGTTCCCTCGCTTAAATCTTTATCAATTATCTGTTCGATGAAATTTTTGCTAATCTCGTTTTCCATATTGTCGCTCCTCTACAAGTTATACTAAATAATCAGTAATATAATACCACAGTTGCTACAGTATTTCTATAGTTTTGAATGTTTTTTACAAGCATCCCATTATATAACACTTATGTATTATATAAGATTTCTTTTGGTAATGGCTGGTTATTCCTATTGACCTTTGTACCATTTGTTAATGCAGTGGTAGCCCTTATACTTCTATTTAAATTATCAAGCGCTTTGGGTCATGGTGTAGGATTTGGTTTTGGTTTAT
>CAZOUU010000232.1:829-2739 GCA_964583045.1 uncultured Lachnospiraceae bacterium
TTTTTTACAAGCATCCAATTATTGACACCCCTACATAATAGTGCTATAATTATTTTTGTAAAACAAATAATACCTATGAGGAGGATTTTTTATTATGACAATCGCAAATGTTCTTGCAGCTGTAGCTTACTCAGATTACAGCACTGACTATGCTACAATGGCTGGATTAGCTGGAGTTTCAGTAGTAACATGGATTATCTCTTTGGTGGTTGCTATCTTTGCCATCGTATGTTTATGGAAAGTATTTTCTAAAGCCGGAGAGCCAGGATGGGCTGCTATCATCCCACTTTACAATGCTTATGTTCTTTATAAGATTGCATTTGGTAATGGTTGGTTATTCTTACTAAGCTTAGTACCACTAGTTAACGTTGTTGTATGTGTTATATTGTACTTCAAATTATCAAGCGCTTTTGGTCATGGTGTAGGATTTGGTTTTGGTTTATTATTCTTCAACCCAATCTTTATGGCTATCTTGGCATTTGGTAGTTCAGATTATGTAGGTGCATAATTATTACAAGATTATATAAATTTTATTTTTTGTTCGGTTGTACGTTCTTATAGAGGTTACGAAGCCTATCAAAATCGTATTAATGGGGAACTGGTTAATTACCAGTTCCTTTTTTTAAGTTAGCTTATAATTATCAAAAAAACAAGAATAGCAGAAAGAGTGTATTCACTCTAATTACTATCCTTGATTCTAAATTTCATCAAAGCTGATAACGGGAGTCGGACCCGTGACCTCAACACTACCAATGTTGCGCTCTACCGCCTGAGCTATATCAGCACACTACCTTATTCACTTAGCTTATTTCTGATTCGCTGTACTGCATTATCTATGGATTTAGCTGTCTTATCTAATCTTTCACCTATATCTATATATGACATACCCTCCAAATATAAATCTAATACATTTTTCTCATAATCACTTAGTCTATTATCTATATTATTCCTTAATATGTCAAGCTCTTCTTTACCTATTATTGTATCTTCTGGATTAGAATCCTTACCTGCTTCTAGCACATCTGCTAACGTACCTCTATTCTCGCTGTTTTCACTGTGATCTGCATATAAGGATACATAGGTATTAAGCGGTGTATGTTTTTTCCTATTGGAGGCTGTTACAGCCGAATACACCTGTCTCTCTATGCATAATTTAGCAAAGTTATAGAAGGTGGAGCCTTTATCCATGCTATAATCTCTTATAGCTTTAAATAAGCCTATCATACCTTCTTGTGTGATATCTTCAAAATCCGAACCTATAATATACATAGTTCTAGATACTCTCTTTACCAACGGAACATATTTATCCATCAAGTAATCTACCGCTTCATTATCCCCACCATGAATACACTCTATTATACTTTCATCTGACATACTTTCATATACCAAATCCATATTCTCTCCTTATATCTATTTTACGCCTAATCTTTGTCTAACTATCTCATAGGCTAATACGCCGGCTGCCACTGAGGCATTAAGGGAATCTATATCCCCCTTCATAGGTATGCTGGCTACATAATCACATTTTTCTTTAACTAATCTACCAACTCCGGCACCTTCATTACCTATAACTAGTCCTATAGGTCCAGTAAGATTCTGCTTGTACATAATCTCTCCATCCATATCTGCACATACAAACCATAGACCCTTTTCCTTTAGCTCTTCTATAGTCTTCGCTATATTAGTTACCTTAGCTACTGGTGTATAGTTGATAGCTCCGGCTGATGCTTTAACTACTGTCGCTGTAAGTCCTGCTGCTCTTCTCTTAGGTATTATAACACCATGAGCCCCACATAGGTTTGCAGTTCTGATAATTGCACCTAGGTTATGTGGATCCTCTATCTCATCAAGTATAAATATAAATGGTGCCTCACCCTTACTGCTAGCGGCTGCAAATATATCCTCTATCT
>CAZOUU010000233.1:0-2728 GCA_964583045.1 uncultured Lachnospiraceae bacterium
CATTTACTCTACCACTCTCCTGGTCGGCATCCTCTGTGTCAAAAACTATAGGATAATTTATAGGATAATCTCCTAGATTTTGAAGCACAAAATTCGCCTCTTCTACTCCCTCTTCATACGAAGTGGCCTGAGTATAGAAATATACTCCCACCGGAATACCATTAGCTGTTGCCCCTGTCATATTTGCATCATAAAATTCATCCTTTACTATAGCACCATTACCATAACCTCTATACCCTAGTCTAATCATAGCAAATTCTATTCCTGAGCCTGCTACCTGTGCCCAGTCTATATTTCCCTGATGCTTAGATACATCTACGCCTATCTTAGCTGTACCTATACCATCCTGTCCATAATTCCAATAGTTTCCAGTCTTTATAAGATTATTCCAATCGTAACTATGTCTTGGTATATTATTATCCACTTTTATGTATTGTAATATACCCTCATCATCATATACTGTAATAAATCTTCTCTTTATAAATGTATCATAGTTATTACTTCCCATCATTGACATAGTATCCATATCCAAGCTTAGAGAAGACCCTATAAGATGGCTATAATCCTTCTCTTTATGACTACAGCCACTTAGCATAGATAACATAGCCACACCTATGCATCCTAATAATATGTATTTTATCTTCCTTTGTTTACTCAATATACCTCACCCAATTATCTTTCTTTGTATATGAAAAAAGCCTTTGCTACTATTTCTAGCAAAGACTTTGATAATTAACTATTTCTGTAAAGTATCTATGATTGCTTTCATAGATTCATCAAATTCTTCTTTTGATGAATTCTTAAATATAAGGAATTCATCAACTACATCCTTATCATTAAGATTAGTAGGTATCTCGAAATTACAACCTGCTATGTATTCATCCCAATGCTCTAATTTCCAAGTATCTCTGTCTGAATCCCTAGCTATCATTCTCTGTCTACATACTTCTACTTCTGTCTCTACCCATACTACTACTAATTCAGCATTCTTTTTACGAAGCTTCTCTTTTAATTCCTTCATAAACTTAACATCTCTTACTTCTCTAGTAAATGGAGCATTAATAAGAGCCATACTGTCATAATCTAAAGCTTCTAAAGCTAAATCAATTATAGCATCATACTCATAATTTCTAATGTGTTCTTCAAAGAAATCTGAGCTTCTATTATATTCTTGATTAGCTACAACAAATATCTGTTTTGATAAAACAATTAATGTATCCTTATCCAAATATACTACGTGGTCAAGACCTTTTGCTAACTCTTTTGATATAAATGTTTTACCACTAGCTGGTGGTGATGTAACTAATATTAACTTCTTCATTAGGTAATTCCTCCTTGATAATATCTATATATAATAATTTATTTTATAAAATCCCACTCGAAATATTATTATATCCTAACTATCTTAAAATGTCTACATTATTTTCTTAGAAATGTATTTACTTTTTACACATAATATCAACCATTTTCTTTAAAGAAAATACTTATTACTAGCTGATGCAATACACCATATATAGGGGCAGCTTGCTTAAAAGTTCACTATATGGTAAAATCTTATTGTTTATTATAGGAGATAATAAATTTTGAAAAGTTTAGAAACTTTAGCGCCATGCACCTATCTGGTACGTAAAGATTACAGATGGGTTAACGAGGAGGAAAGTTGCAGTATAGCTATATGTCTATACTCTATCGAAGATTCGGCGGATGCTTTCCCGCATGTATTCGAATGCGTAATCTTATATGAAATATGTAGGTAACTACAAAACAATATATAAGATATCGAATATACTAATAATAACTTAAAAGGAGAATAATATATGTGCGGAATAATAGGTTTTACAGGGAATAGCCCTGCCCAAAATATATTAATTGATGGTTTAGAGAAACTAGAATATAGAGGTTACGATAGTGCAGGTATTGCACTTCAAGAAGCAAACGGCAGTATAGAAATTAGAAAAAAAGCTGGTAAGGTAGCATTTCTTAGAGGATATTGTGAAGATCATAGCAGCTCTTCTACTTGTGGAATAGGCCACACGAGATGGGCTACTCATGGTGGTGTTACTGACGGCAATGCACATCCACATCAAGTAGGTGCTGTAACCATTATTCATAATGGTATCATAGAAAATTACCACGAGATAGTTAAGGAGTACAATTTAGCTGATAAATTATCTTCTGAGACCGATTCAGAGGTAGTAGCTGCATTACTTAATTCTCTATACAACGGAGATGCTAAGGCTACCATTAAGAAAGCCTTGGATATACTTAAGGGTGCTTTTGCCCTATGCATTATGTTTAACGATATACCCGATGTTATCTATGCAGTAAGAAATGTAAGCCCTATGGTAGTTTCACACTGTGATAAGGGTTCATTTATAGCTTCAGATTTAACAGCACTTATAGAATATACCAAGTTCTATTTTATATTACCTGAATACAATATATTAACTATGGAAAAGGATAAGGTTACTATAGAAGATTTACAAGGTAACCTAATTGAACCAGATATGTTAGAGGTTACTTGGGATGTAGAATCTGCTCAAAAAGGTGGATATCCATATTTTATGCTAAAAGAGATATACGAGCAACCAGATGCTATTACTAAGACCATTGCACCTAGAATTAAAGATGGTTTGCCTGATTTTAGCGAGGATTCTATACCTGATAGTGTATTTGAAGGCATAGAAAAGATAAATGTAATCGCTTGCGGTACTGCTCTTCATGCTGG
>CAZOUU010000234.1:0-2725 GCA_964583045.1 uncultured Lachnospiraceae bacterium
ATAAATCCTCCATTCATTTATTACTTTAAAATCATTATACCCATATTCTAAATAAAAAAGCAATAAAGAGAGAAATACTTAAGAAAATTCTATGTTGATGTAAGAAATGAAGTACATTATTCTCTTGACATAGCCACATTTACAAGCTTATTATATGAACTACAGCAATATATGAGAAGAGATTTATAGGACATAAGATTTACTAGGAAACGGATGTTATAATACATAAGAGGGTGTTTATATGAAGGACTTAACAACAGGAAAACCAATAAAAGTTATATTGATGTTTGCTATACCCGTACTTATAGGAAATATATTTCAACAGCTATATGGTATTGTGGATACCAGAGTTGTGGGACAATATCTGGGAGTAAGTGCATTAGCATCAGTAGGAGCTACATCCTCTATAGGTAATTTTATAGTAGGATTCGTATGTGGTATGACTTCGGGATTTTGTATAAAAGTAGCAAATCACTATGGTGGCAAGGATTATGTCACTATGAGAAAGTCAGTAGCAGGAACCATAGTGCTTAGTATGGGTTCAGCGGTATTTATGACTACGGTAGGTATATTAGGAATTAGAAGACTGTTAGTTATACTTGGAACACCGATTGATATATTGGATATGGCAGAAGGCTATATTAAGATTATTATATGGGGTATGGTCTTTACAGTTATCTATAACATGTGTGCCAGCATTTTAAGAGCTATAGGTGATAGTATTACACCTTTGGTATTTCTTATTATTGCAGTAATAGGAAATATTGTGTTAGATGTAACCTTTATTAAATACCTAGGCTTTGGAGTAAATGCTGCTGCTTATGCTACTATCATAGCTCAAGGCTTGTCAGCACTTATGTGTATAGTATTTATGCTTAAGAAATATCCTATATTAAGATTAAGGGCAGAGGATTTCCAATTTGGAGATTATAACCTAGGCAACTTATTTGCTACAGGTTTATCTATGGGATTTATGCTATGTATAGTAAATATAGGTTCAGTTATATTACAAAGCTCAGTTAATGGACTTGGTACAAATGTAGTAGCGGGTCATACAGGCTCTAGAAAAATGTTTGAGATGATGGCAGTGCCAAGCTACGCCATATCTATGACCATAGCGACTTATACCAGCCAGAATCTAGGAGCTAAGAAAATAAGGCGAATTAGAGAAGGCTTAATATCAGCTATAGGAGTATGTTTTATATGGTCCACTATAGTTATAATCATATCTTATACCATAGGCCCAAACATAGCCGCGGCCTTAACTGGAACGGGTAACCAGGAGGTAGTAGATACGGCTGCTTTATATATGAGAATAAATTCGCCCTTCTACTATGCATTATGCGTTCTAGTAGTATTAAGAAACTGTATGCAGGGCTTGGGAAGAACCATAATACCACTTGTATCTAGTACCGTTGAATTAGTAGGTAAGGTGGTAGCGGTTCTATGGTTAACTCCTGTATTTGGGTATGTAGGTGTTAGTATAACAGAGCCTATTACCTGGATAGCATGTTCTATTGTACTTATAATAGCCTTAACTATAAAACCATTTCCTAAGATAGAGGAAGAGGTTAAGGCAGAAGCATAGATTACTTCCAATTACTTCGATAGTATTTCTGGCGATACGCTCTAGGGGTTAAGCCAGTACTTTGCTTAAAAACACTAATAAAATGACTGTGAGAATTAAAGGCCAGGATGTTGCTTATATCTAGATATGTGTACTCTGAATATTTAAGCATATTCTTGGCCGCTTCTATACGTTTATTTCTGATATAGGCAGCGATGGTTTGTCCAGTTTCTTTCTTAAATAGAGTAGATAGATAGGAAGGGCTTAATTTCACATTTTCACTTAGGTTCTCTATGGATATAATCTCATGCAAATGGTCATATATGTAGTCGAAGCATTTAACTATAGGTTTAGAATATATCTTCTCCTTTTCTAAAGCAGCCATACGTTTTGTAAAATCAGTAGCCATAGTTCTAAATAATGCAATAACTCCATCAGTGGTGGTTATTAAATCCATCTTTTGTATATATAAATCACTTAAGTTATAAGCCGTCTCAGGCTCTAAACCACCTTCTATACATAGGCGGGTTATAAGAGTTATGGCGGCTACAAATAGATATTGGTAATTACGCCTAGGATCATCTGAGAGGTGGCCTGTGGAATCGGATAAAAATAGGCGAACTACAGCATCCATATTCTTTAAATCTCCTTGCCGGACATATTTAAAAGCAGATATCTCGGTCTCGTAAGCAGTATGCTGCTTCTCATATTCTCTCTGTACAAAAGCAGTAAGAGTCAATTCTTTATTTATACTATTGTCCATAATATATCCTCCATATGTATATAGGTTGAAATCTGATAAAAAAAGTAGTAATTTGATATTTACCTAAGTATACCACATATATCTGATAAAAATCAAAGGTAAATGATATTTACATTATTATTCTGGTGGTATAATTAAAAAAACAAACAGGAGGTAATATTATGAGTTTTCCAAAGAATTTTATGTGGGGTTCCGCAGCAGCATCATACCAGATAGAAGGTGCGTATAACGAAGATGGTAAAGGTCTAAATATATGGGATGTATATTCTCATATGCCAGGTAATGTAGCATATAATGAAACTGGAGATATAGCTTGTGATCATTACCATAGGTATAAAGAAGATGTAGCCCTTATGAAGAAAATGGGTATGAAGAATTATAGATTTTCTATTAGC
>CAZOUU010000235.1:0-2700 GCA_964583045.1 uncultured Lachnospiraceae bacterium
ACAATCAGGTGCTAAGGCATACTTAGTAAACACTGGTTGGAACGGAACTGGCAAACGTATATCTATCAAAGATACTCGTGGTATCATTGATACTATCCTTGATGGTTCTATCAACAATGTACCTACAAAGAAGATACCTTTCTTCGACTTTGAGGTTCCTACAGAGCTTCCAGGTGTTGATACTAACATACTTGATCCTCGTCAGACATATGCTGAGGCTTCTCAATGGGAAGAAAAAGCTAAGGATCTTGCTACTCGTTTCACAAAGAACTTTGTTAAATATCAAGGAAATGAAGCAGGTAAGGCATTAGTTGCTGCAGGTCCTCAACTATAATATAAGATTAATCCATCTTTATGATATAAAGTGGATTACATACAAAATGCCAGGACATTATGTCCTGGCATTTTTTTAATATATTAATCTTTTAATCTAAAATAATCACTGATTCCAGTAAGTGCCTTAACCATAATCTTTGTCTCATCTTCGGACAAATGCTTAATAACCTCTTCTGTCATCTTTATATGAAAATCTTTGTGATGTTCATATGCTGCGATTCCTTTATCTGTAAGCTTTAGATATACTTCTCTTCTATCTACCTTACCTTTAATCTTTTCTACATATCCTTTTCTAACTAGTGCATTAATGCTTGTAGTGAGTGTACTAACTGTTACCATTAGTTCACCGGCCACCTTAGACATATTCTTAGATTCTTCTATTCCTACAGCCTCAATAATATGCATATCATTACAAGTTATATCTTTAAATTCTTCCGTTATGATAGTATTCTCTTCTATAAGTAAGATATCTCTAAAAAGCCCTACTAGAACATCATTTACAGTATTAAATGCGTCCATTAATATTCCTCCAATTATCACAATATAAACATCCTCAACGAACTTATATTATCATAATTAGGTCTCAATGTAAATTAGGTAAATCATATGATTTCATATATAATCGACCTTATTTCTTATTGGCTGGTTCTATACTAATAGTCTTTCCCTTTATCTTAGCATGAGACATAGCCTCTAGTACATCTGGTGCTACATTTCTAGGGACCTCAACAAATGTATATTTATCATACATATCGATAGTACCTACTATATCTCCTGGTATTCCAGTCTCTCCTGCAATAGCACCTAGGATATCTCCCGGTCTAACCTTTTGCTTCTTACCTATGTTTATAAATAATCTAGCCATACCATCCTCAGCTCCAGTTGCAGTATAATCATAATTACTTCCTGCTTCAGCCGCTGCATCTGTACTTCTCTCATTATCAGATAGGAACTGTTTTAAAAAGGCGGCTGCTATATCTATAGCCGTATAATCCTCTTCGTTAAGCTTTGCTTCTACCATTCTTATCATACTTGATAAGTCCTCATCTGCTATAATAGCATCTAATTCTTTAAATAAGTTGTCTACTCTAGTAGTTGCTACATCATTAAGTGATGGTACTGATTTAGCTGCTATCTTAGTCTTACAATATCTCTGGATATCCTTTAATTTGTATACCTCTTTACCTACTACAAAGGATAATGCCATACCTGTCTTACCTGCACGGCCTGTTCTACCTATTCTATGAACATAGTATTCCTCATCCTGTGGCAAATCATAGTTAAATACTATATCTACATCATCTACATCTATACCTCTAGCAGCTACATCTGTAGCAACCAAAATCTCTGTGGTTCCTTTTCTAAAATTATTCATTACCTTATCACGTTGTGCCTGCTTTAAATCACCATGTAAACCTTCTGCAAAATATCCACGAACCTTTAATGTATCTACTAATTCATCTACATTTCTCTTTGTATTACAAAATACTACTGAAAGCTTAGGATTATATATATCTATTAATCTACATAATATTTCGTTCTTATTTTTCTTCTTTACTTCATAATAGTACTGCTCTATGTTTTCTACAGTAAGCTCTTTTCTAACTACCTTTATATGCTCTGCATTTTTCTGATAAGTCTTTGCTATATCAACTATAGGTCTAGGCATAGTTGCAGACAACAATACAGTCTGTCTGGTAGCAGGAGTATCAGCTAATATAGTCTCCATATCTTCTCTAAATCCCATATTTAACATCTCATCTGCTTCATCTAACACTACCATCTTCAAGTTGTTAAATTTAATAGTTTTTCTACGCATATGATCCATAACACGACCTGGTGTACCTATAACCACCTGAACCCCTTGTTTTAAGGACTTAATCTGTTTAACGATTTCTTGTCCACCATATACCGGAAGAATCTTGATGCTGCTCATATATTTTCCTAGATTTCTTACTTCTTCTGCCACCTGTATGGCTAATTCTCTAGTTGGACATAACACTATTGCTTGCACAGTTTTATCTTTTGGATCTATCGAATTTAGCATTGGTATACCATAAGCTGCTGTCTTTCCTGTTCCTGTCTGAGCCTGACCGACTATATCTTTTCCATCTAGGATAACTGGTATAGCTTTTGCCTGAATAGGTGTAGCCTCCTCAAATCCCATGTCTGTCACTGCTCTAATAATCTTCTCGTTAATCTCTAATTCATTAAATTTCAAATGTGTACCTCTGCTTCTTTCTATCTTTGTCTTTTAAAATTCGCAACATTCCTACAATAACAGAGTTAAAGGACAAAGTCAAACTTATTCTGCATTATACAGCCTATATGCCTATCTTCATCCTTTAAAATTCTTTTCATATA
>CAZOUU010000236.1:0-2700 GCA_964583045.1 uncultured Lachnospiraceae bacterium
TATCGTATTGATGAAAAAGAATTTTTAGGAGGACAATAATATGGAAGAAAATATGTATTGGTATTGGCTATCATATCTTAATTCTATGGAAGTAAATGAGGTATATAAATTATTGGAATATTATGGTGAGGCTAAAAATATATATTATTCAAATGATATAGAATTAGTAAATTTGGTTACTGAAAGAAGCTATAGCATAATAGTAAGCAGCAGAGATGAAAAGAAAATAATAGAAAGCTATAAGAATTTAAAAAATAAAAATATAAAGTATATCGCTAGAATTGATAAAGAATTTCCCGAGCAGCTATATAATGTATATCCAGTGCCTTTTGGTATATATCTAAAGGGAAGTCTGCCGAGTAAAGCACTATCTATAGCTATAATAGGAGCAAGGGCGGCAACTCCTTATGGCAAAGAAATTGCTAAAATGTTTTCAAAGGAACTATCAAGATATGGGGTAAATATAATTAGTGGGTTGGCTACAGGAATAGATGGAAGAGCCCATATAGGAGCTTTAGACATGAAGGGATATACCCTGGGTATATTAGGAGGCGGAATAGATTCCCTGTATCCTAGAGAAAATTACAGACTATATGAGGCTATGGAAGGCACTGGTGGTATAATTAGTGAATATGGTGTTGGATTTAAGCCAAAATCCAGATGGTTCCCCGAAAGAAATAGATTAATTAGTGGAATGGCAGAGGGCATATTAGTGGTGGAAGCTAAGGTTAAAAGTGGTTCACTAATTACCATAGATTTAGGTATGGAGCAGGGTAAAAACATCTATGCTATTCCAGGTAAAATAGGCGATAAAAATAGTGAAGGATGTAATAATATAATTAAGCAGGGAGCAAAATTAGTTACCTCAGTAGAGGAGATTTTGGAAGATTTTTATCAATATGAAAATATAGTGAAATTAGGTAATAGAAGTGAAGCTAAAATGGAGGCTGTAGAAAAATCTCTTGCAAATGAAGAAAAAATAGTATATAGTTTTATACGTTTGGAACCTAAACACGTAGATGATATTATAAATTATATGGATTTACCGATTCAAGAGGTTACAAATATTTTGTTTACATTGGAAATTAAGGGGTATATAAAACAGGTTACGAAAAACTATTACATAGCAGATTTGTAAAATTTATATATTAAATTAATCGTTATGAAGGTTTTTTATTTTGAAGGGAGCTTAAAGGCCATGGCAAAAAACTTAGTTATAGTGGAATCACCCGCTAAAGCGAAAACAATTAAAAAATTCTTAGGAGCTAATTATGAGGTGATTGCATCTAACGGGCATGTAAGAGATTTACCTAAAAGCCAGATGGGGATAGATATAGAGAATGACTTTGAACCAAAATATATCACTATACGTGGAAAAGGAGATATATTAGCTGCACTTAGAAAAGAAGTAAAGAAAGCAGATAAAGTCTACCTTGCAACAGATCCCGACCGTGAAGGAGAAGCTATATCATGGCATTTATCAAAAGCCCTTAAGCTTGAGGATAAAAACTATAAGAGAATAACCTTTAATGAGATAACTAAAAATGCAGTAAAGAATTCCATAAAAGAAGCTAGAGAGATTAATATGGATGTAGTGGATGCACAGCAAGCTAGACGAGCTTTGGATAGATTGGTGGGATATAAGATTAGTCCTCTACTATGGGCTAAGATAAAGAGAGGCTTAAGTGCAGGTAGAGTCCAATCTGTAGCACTTAGACTTATATGTGATAGAGAAGATGAGATAAATAGTTTTATTCCAGAGGAATACTGGAGTATAGATGCATTATTGCAGTCAAAGGGCGGTAAGAAACCAATAACAGCTAAATTTATAGGAGATAAAAACGGAAGGATAGATATATCTAATAAGGAAGAATTAGATACTATACTTAAACAGGTTAAAAAAGCTGATTTTGTGGTAGACAGTACTAAAGTATCTAGCAGAACCAGAAAGCAACCATTGCCATTTACAACAAGTACTTTACAACAAGAGGCATCTAAAAAACTTAATTTTGCTACACAAAAGACTATGCGTATAGCTCAACAGCTTTATGAAGGTGTATCTATAAAGGGGAGAGGCAGTATAGGTTTAATTACCTATCTACGTACAGATTCTGTTAGAATATCAGAAGAGGCACATAATAACGCTAAGGCTTATATAGGTGAGAACTATGGCGATAAATATATAGCTGATGAGTCAGAGATTTTATCTAGTAATAAGAAGATACAAGATGCTCATGAGGCTATAAGACCTACAGATATTACATTATCTCCAGTTAAGATAAAAGAAGAATTATCTAGAGATCAATTTAGATTGTATCAATTAATATATAATAGATTTTTAGCTAGTAGAATGAAACCAGCGGTATATGAAACTGTATCTGTTAAAGTAAATGCAGGAGAGTATATGTTTAGTGCAGCATCTTCTAAGCTTACTTTTGATGGATTCATGTCAGTATATTCGGTAGATGGTGATAAAGAAGAAAATAGTGGATGCTTATCAGGTATAGAGAAAAATGATAAGTTAAAGCTAGAGTCTATAGAAGAGAAGCAACATTTTACTCAGCCACCAGCTCATTATTCGGAAGCTCTATTAGTTAAGACATTAGAAGAACTAGGAATTGGACGACCTAGTACCTATGCACCAACTATATCTACAATTATAGCTAGAAGATATATAGTAAAAGAAAATAAAAATCTGTA
>CAZOUU010000237.1:0-391 GCA_964583045.1 uncultured Lachnospiraceae bacterium
ACAATGATTATTCTGCCAAAAGAAAAAGCTATTAATCATTACGATCAATAGCTTTCCTTGTTCTCGCCATGCTCTGGCTGATAGCGTTTCGTCTGGCTTTCCTCTGAATATCACATTAATGAGCTGACTTGTCGAAATTATCAAGTTATGTAGATAGCCCTTCATTTTCTCTATATTCAAAAACTATCAAAAACGCCTGGAATCGTATATTTATATTTGATAGAGATTTATTTAACAAATTTTATCCCGAAAATCCTACTTGCATTTTTCACATGCCACTAGCCTGCGATATAGATACTTGGGATAGTATTATTCCTTCTGACTCAGAACGCAATATGTATTCCTGTGATATCTCTTTTATCGGATCATTATATTCCGAAAAATGTAGATA
>CAZOUU010000237.1:401-884 GCA_964583045.1 uncultured Lachnospiraceae bacterium
TACCCGACTATATGCAAGGTTATATAAATGGTCTTATTGCCGCCCAAGAGAATATATTTGGATATAACCTTATAAGAGACTCTATAACCAATGATTTTGCTACCGAATTTAAGACATATGCCGATTGGATTCCATTAGCAGAAGATTATACTGAGGATACAAAAGATATTGTTTCCGACACATATATTGGCTACAAATGTACAGAACAAGATAGAATAAGGACTCTTAATGCACTTGCTAAAAACCATCAAGTTCATCTTTACACTAAAAGTGACACCTCACTTCTTGAAAATGTTATATGTAAAGGACCTGCCGATTCAAATAATATGATGCCGCAGATTATGAAATGCAGTAAAATCAATCTAAACTTAACAAATAAACCTATTAGCTCTGGTTTACCGCTTAGAATATTTGATATATTAGGAAGTGGTGGTTTTCTAATCAGTAATTATCAACCCGAGATTTCCGAGTTATTTATTCCGG
>CAZOUU010000237.1:894-2665 GCA_964583045.1 uncultured Lachnospiraceae bacterium
TTACTACTTATCTCATGACGATGAAAGAATAGCTATTGCCAAAAACGGACACGATAAAGTAAAAAGCTATCATTCCTATACCACTAGACTACAAGAACTACTAATATTATCCATATAGATAAATATACTCTAATTATCTTAAAGTGGTATAGTAACTTATCCATACCACTTTAAGATACCTTATTCAATATGTATATGTATATATTTCATAGCCGTTTCAACAATCTCTATAGCTTCTTCAGCTGAATTACTTTGACCTATTATATGTCCTATTCTATCATTACTTGATGTAATATCATTGACTCTATCACCTACAGAAATGTATATTTCTATTTCTTTTATCTCATCTATCTCATATATTTCTTTTTCTATTTTTATAGATTTTACTATACCTCCCTTACTTTTAATAAATCTAATCGCCGAACCTTTATGTGTACTATATTCAGCCACAACTTTTTGATGTGTAGCTAACATTATAGATTCTTTTACTATATTAATACCTGTAGATAAAGGCACTAATTTTGAGGTTATATAGTCTCCACCTAAACGTGCTGCTATTTCTACAATTTTAGGTCCATCCTCTGTCAAAATAATTTCTGTATGACTAGGTCCATTTACTATACCTATAGCTTTTATTGCTTTTATTGCTTCTTCCTTTATACTTTCTTGCACGTTCAATTCTAATCTACTAGGTTCTGAATGTCCCATTTCTACAAAATATGGTTTAGGCGTTTTTAGTTTATCCGTAATAGTAATTATCTTTGTTTCTCCATTAATTGTTATTGCTTCAACACTAACTTCTGGTCCTTCCATTAATTCTTCAACCATTATAATATTGTTCACTGAATTCTCTGCTGCTACTTTGTAAGAGTAATCCACATTATTATAATCACACAAAGTAACTCCTCGACTTCCCGCATTATCCGCTGGCTTAACTACACATCTATAATTCAATTCTTTTATATAGCTTTTATATTCTTCATAATTACTCGCAATAGAGTATTGTGGTATTGCTACCTTACATCTTTTTAATCTATCTCTCATATAACTCTTTATAGTTGCACATTTAGCATTCTCATATGAAATATCTATATTATTTCCTAGCTGTTCATTTACATATGCCGCTGTTCTCACAGGTGCATCACTGGTAGATGTAAATACATAGTTAGGTTTATACTTTCTAGCTGCTTCTAACACTGCTTCTTCATCCACTGTACTAATAACGAGTGATTTATCAACATAATTAAATCCTATTGCTTCCGGATTATAATCAATAGCAATTACATAATACCCCATATTTTTTAATTCCATTATTGCTGGCACTTGCAGTGGCCCTGCACCTAAAATCATAACTTTTTCATCGTTTAATATGCTCTTTACTATTCTATCGCATCCTTTTGTATCTATATAATTTACCATCGCGGACACCATATACTTCATATACAGATTATCACGTAACATTTTTTCTAATTCTATCACAATTCTATCTATAGTTTCTTCTTCTCTAGATATATTACCCGCATAATAACATATGTTATCTTCACAAAATTTTTGGCCATTACTAACTTGCTCATCTACAAGCGCATATGCAATTGTTGGTATGTTAAGTGCACATACTTCATATAACGTAGTTCCTGCTGCTGTAATTACTATCTTGCTTTTTGCTATTTCCTCTGACAGATCATTAATGTTATATAATAACTTGATTTTACTGTTTTTTTTACATATGTTTTCTAGTTTATCAACCGTAGTCTTTTTATACATTCTTCCA
>CAZOUU010000238.1:0-2655 GCA_964583045.1 uncultured Lachnospiraceae bacterium
GCTGCATATCCTTTACAAACTTCATAACTGCATCAATATTAGTTATATCTAATTCCTCTACATCTGTATTTACTATCTCCACATCGTCCTTAGCAAGTTCTATATTCATTGCTCTTCCCAATTGTCCATTACAACCTGTTATTAATATCTTTTCCATAAATTATATCTCCTTTATATTAATCTTGCTTATTACCATCTTGTTTTTCTTCTAATTCTCTAACTCTCTTTTCCAATATAGCCTGACTCTGTGTCAACGCCCTTATTCTGTCAGTCTGTCTAGATACAATAGCAGTTAATGAAAGAATAATCATTAAGCTAAATATAGCCGCTACTACAAATACCATATTTACTACAGAATATATACCAAGTAACTTCGCTATAAGCTCTGGCAGCTTAGGAAATACAGCCATAACTATAGTTATAACTGCTGTAGCAATCCATAATAGAGAATATTTAATATTCAATTTCTTTTTTCTAATCATATTTAATATGATACCTAGGTATACTAATATACCTATAATCAGTATAACTCTTAACTTTACTGTCATCATAAAGCCTATGTCCTCCTCTTTCTTCTGCCTATTCTATGAATAAATATAGCCAACAATACTTTAATCATATAATATCCAGAGCGTAATAGATTAATAGAAGATACACCTGCTGTTCTCTCATTCATCACTACTGGTGCTTCCACTGTCTTAAAGCCTGCCAAGGAAGCTTCCACTATAGCCTCTGGTTCTGGATAATCCTGGGCATAATGTTCACAAAAGAACTCTGCTAATTCTCTATTAACTGCTCTAAATCCACTAGTTGCATCTGTTACTTTTACTCCTGCCACCACCCTAATAGCTATATTAAGTATCACTATACCTATACGTCTACTAGAAGATGTCTGAAAACCTTCTTTCTCTATAAATCTAGAGCCTGTTACCATATCCGCCTCTTTATTCTCTAGAGGTTTTACCAATTCTGCTATATAGCTGGCATTATGCTGTCCATCCCCATCAAACTGAACTATAGCATCATAACCTGCTGCCACTCCATACTTATAGCCTGCTTGTATACCACCACCTATACCTAGATTAATAGGTAAAGATATATAATTAAAATGGTTCCTATTACATATCATAGCCGTATTATCTGTAGAGCAATCATTTATTATTAAATGATCTGCAAAGGGTGCATCTTTTTGTAATTGCTTAATAACAGATTCTATATTCTTTTCTTCATTATAAGCTGGTATTATAACTAATACTTTCATATATTATTTATCCTTTTCTAGATTATTTGAATCTTGTGCCTTTGAATAACCTTTAATAAGTATCTTTGCTATAAATTCTGGCCAAAATTTTCTATACATATCATAATCTTCAATACTTCTTACATTATCTCCAATTATCTTAGAGGTCTCTGATTCCTTATGAATCCTATGAAGTGTTAATATACTACCCACATATACATAACTACCCCTAAGCTTAGATAATTTCTCCCAAGCTTCCCAATCCTCGCAAGCTCTATATTTTATTGAAAATACCTCTGTAGGAAGATTATCCTTTACAAATGTAACTGATGGACAACATATAGGATTACCAAAGGATAATACCCTTCTTCTAACCCATATACTCTTTTGTAAAGCCTTTAACTTAAAGGGGCAAAGCATAAGTCTCTTAATAGCTAGCATCTTAGTCCTTTTAACTATCTGTCCTTCTCTTAACTCACCATAATCAGTAAAAGCAATAAGTGGATGTTTTTCTCTCTCCAAGGCTTCTATTACCCTTTTACTATATCTCTTACTATATACATCATCCTGATGTGCAATAGTTAAATATGGGGTAGTTACTTTACTATACCCAAAATTCCAATCTTCTACTATACCCGATGGTCCTTCATTAATATACAATGGTATCTTATGCTTATCGCTTAATGACTTAATAAAATCATTAGGTGTAGATGTAATCATAATAATATCTGACTTTACTTCTTGAGCCTTAAGCGACAATATACATTCCTCTAAATATTCACTTTCTTTATATGCGCATATCACAAAGGTATGCTTGTTCTTATTATCCAAATTATTCACTCCTAATTTTAAATACATACTTATTTATTATACCACACCACATATATCTTTCAATAAAAATAATCCCTCTAAACATAGATTTGATTAATATAATCATATCTACCCTAGAGGGATTATGTTAATTACTGTTTAATTATATTACTTAGCTACTATTCTAAACTCTACTGCTTCTAGACGTTTGCTTTCACCAACAGTTCCAGCATCATTGCCTTCGTCTACCCAGTCAGTCCAACCATAAGTCTGTCTATGAGCTCTATATTGTAATTTGTACTTATTGGTTCCATTTAAATGGAAATTAATAGACTCAACTCGTTTTGACTCACCTGCTGTTCCAAGTAGGGTATCACTAGTTATATTATTATACTCTAACCAACCATAGTTTTGTACATGTACTTTACCACTTATAGTTATACCATTTGCATTACATAATTGTAGATTAATAGCCTCTACACGTTTTGATTCTCCTTCAGTACCTACTATACAACTCTCTGGCATCCAATCCTTCCAGCCATAAGTCTGTACATGAGCTTTTGCTAATACATATGGTTCATTTTGTAATGATGCATTAGGAACTA
>CAZOUU010000239.1:0-2644 GCA_964583045.1 uncultured Lachnospiraceae bacterium
CGAGCTAACACCGAGCTAAAGAAGCGTAATATGTCTTTTAGTCCTGAAGAGATAGACATTCTATTATCTGAATTTACCAAAGATATGTCCGAAGAAGAAAAAGCAAAGGTAGATATGTTAAAAGGCATGTTTATGAAATAAGCACACTGTCATATTGAAAAACTCGTTTCGTATGCAGAATGCTAAAGCCCATAAATAAAAAACCTCCTTAAATAGATTTGATCATTTACCTTATCTACTTAAGGAGGATCATATCATCCTATCTATTCACTGGAATATCTTTATTTAATCACGCTATAATCTATTGTTGTACCGCATCTGAACGTTTTCCAAGAGTAACACTTACATTCTTCTCTTGATAGTTACCTCTATCATCCTTACGCATTACCTTTATAGTTACATCAGTTCCTGCCTTAGTACTAGCCATAACATTTTGCAATCTCTCCATAGTTAATACATCTTCATCATTAATACCCACTATAATATCTCCAGCACATATACCATATTGGGCAGCTGGTGAATCCTCTGCAACTATAGATACATATATACCATTTGGCATATTAAATGCCTTTGATGTGTTGTCATCCACATCCTTACCTTGTATACCAAGATAAGCTTGTTCCTCTTCTGATACAGTCTCTGCATCTACTAATCTATTAATAATAGGAATAGCATCTGATATAGGAATAGCATAACCCATACCTTCAACTGTACTATCTACATACTTGACTGTATTAATTCCTATAACTTCACCCTTGGTATTAAGTAAGGCACCACCGCTATTACCAGGGTTAATAGCCGCATCTGTCTGTAATAATGTCATAGTCTTATCCTGTAAATCTACAGTTCTATTAACAGCACTTATATAACCTACAGTAACAGATTGACCATATCCTAAGGCATTACCTATAGCTATGGCATTATCTCCTACTACCAAGCCATCAGAATCACCTATAGTAGCTACTGCTATTTTATCTGCAGTTCCTGCCTGTAAATCTTTTAGGTTAACAGATACTACTGCCAAGTCGGCATCCTCGTCATATCCCTTTACAATAGCCTCTGCTGAGGAATCATCTGCAAAGCCTACTGATAACGCCTTCGCTCCTTGTATTACATGATAATTAGTCGCTATAAAGAGCTGAGTATCATCTTTACCAATTATAATTCCCGAACCACTGCCCTCTACATCTCTTGAATAGTTATCAAACCAAGTACTATAGGTCTGAGTTGTGGTGCTGGTAATAGAAACTATAGATGGCATTACACTAGCAGCTACATCGGCTACAGTAGTACCTGCCACACTACTAGAACTACTTGTACTTCCACTATTAACTACCTTTGTTGTACTTATCTCAGCTGCTGGATCACTCTTTGTAATATATTTATCACTTACATAATCCACGCCTTGCATAACTCCTCCAGCTACTAATCCAAATACTGCCGCTGAAGCAACTAACAATGCTACCCTTTTTACAAATCCTGACTTTTTAGGCTTAGACTTTTTATCTATAGGAGGGGTACTATTAGGTATATTTCCTGCCTCACTGCTAACACCTTGATTCATAATTATTTGTTCACTGCTGGGAATAACAGGCTGTCCTTCCATAACTGGCTTACCATTATTCATGTACTCATTATCCATGACTATGTCTCCTTTCAAGTAACTTTCATTATATATAATTACTAAGCTAAATGAAATAGCCTCGTAATTAAATGCTTATCTTTGAATAAATACATAGTATCAATAAATTGTGACAGAATTGTGTTTCAATTGTAATAAAAATGTGAACCTCGTTACCTTTTTTAGGAAATACCTTTACTCTACAATTTAAGCTTCATATCTCCTTCTTTTATCCAACCTGTCTTTCTCATAAGCTCAGATATAATAAAAGCTAATACCATAGGTGCTATAAAATGCATTACTATTATCTCTATTAATACTACTACACTACTGATACCATCTGCTGTCATAGTCTGAAATGTAGTTATCTGTCCTACAAGTCCCGAAGTACCCATACCAGAACCTGCTGCATTACAGGTCATACCTAATACCTTACTGGATATAGGTCCAAGAATAGCACTGGTTATAATAGCAGGAAGCCATATAACTGGTTTTTTCATAATGTTAGGTACCTGTATCATCGAAGTACCAACACCTTGAGCTATAAATCCACCTAGCTTATTCTCTCTATAGCTTGCTATCGCAAAGCCTATCATCTGTGCACTACAACCTACTACTGCAGCACCTGCTGCAACCCCCGATAGATTAAGTACTATGCCAAGAGCTGCTGAGCTTATCGGCAATGTAAGAATCATACCCATAACTACTGCTATAATAATACCCATCACTATAGGCTGTCTCTCTGTTGCCCAGTTAATGAAGCTTCCTAGGGATGCCATAATACCTGATATCGGAGGTCCTACTACTAATCCTACTGCTGAACCTACTGTTATAGTTACTACTGGAGTAACTATTATATCTACACTAGTCTTACCTGCCACTAGCTTACCTACCTCTATAGCCACATAAGCTGCTATAAATGCTCCTAACGGCTCTCCAGGACCTGCCAGCATAACTGCACCAGTTTCGGCAATTAATGTACCTGCTATGATTTTAGAGGCATATCCACCTACCATAGCTGCT
>CAZOUU010000240.1:0-2644 GCA_964583045.1 uncultured Lachnospiraceae bacterium
CATCACTACCAGTAGTTACCGGATTAGTTACTGTAATAACTGGATTAATTTTATCCTCTTTGTACAAAGTAAATGTAGCACCCTTTAACAAATTACCAGCTCTATTTTGCTTTACTATCTCTATAGTTCCTGATTTTTTAGTATCTGTTACTATCTTAGACTGTATATTATTACATTCAATTATACTAAACTCAAAGCCCTCTGTACTATCTATAGCATAACCCTTAGGTGCGCTTATCTCTTTTACAATATATTTCTCATAGCTATCCACATTAAATATAGCCATACCATCATTACCCGTGGTTATTCTATTAATCTCCACTGTAGGTGCTGCTTCTTTATACAATGCAAATACTGCTCCTGAAAGTGGTTTAGCATCAGCAGAATCTCTCTTAACTATCTTTATTTGCCCACTCATCTTCGTATTAGTAAAGGTCTTGTTTAGTACTGTTTGAATTGTTCCGTCTGCAGCAAAATCATCAGCTCTTATATATGCCACTGAATTATCTATTACATATCCTAGTGGTGCTTTAGTTTCTCTTACATAATAGTCTCCATAAGGAATATTATCAAAAGCAACCGTTCCATCTACGGCTGACAATTTAGACTGTAAGGCTTTATTATCAGACGTCCTATATAATGTAATCTCTGCACCTGCTAATGGGCTACTATCTCCATCCTGCTTTTTAACTGTTAAGCTGCCATATATCTCTTTATTGGTAACATTTTTAGATACCTTATAATTATTAGTTGCCGTAAAATCACTAGCTTCAACACTATATATAGCTGCGCTATCTAATACATAACCCTCTGGAGCCTTAGTCTCTTTAAAATAGTATGTATTATTAGAAGATAAGTTGCTAAAAGTGGCTACTCCGCTACTATTTGTTGTTGCGCTTACTTCAGGATTAGTTAGATTTCCTGCTACATCACATAGCTTAAATACTGCACCACTTAATAGCTTACCATTATCTTCATCTCTCTTTGTAATAGTTATACCAGCTTTTATCTTAACATCCGTAAATGTATAGCTATAGGCTGAATCAACATCTGTATCCACATAATCTTTAGTTACTACTACCTTTTGAATTCTAGTACCTAATGTATATCCTGCTGGTGCTTTTGTTTCCTTTATATAATATGTATTACATGGTACATTCTCAAAGCTTGCCACACCTTCTTCACTAGTAGTTGCAACGCCATTAGAAGCTAATGTTGTAACTGTATTAAGACAAGCTGCATCACTATATATAGTAAACTCTGCACCACTTAATTTATTAGTAGCAGTATTTGAATCTACTTTAGTTATATTTATTCTTCCCGATATAGCTTCATTAGTAAGTTCATTTTCTAGTAATAATGCTGTATCAAAAGTATCATTTGTATGATTTTTATCATTATATGTATAATCAGCTATGTTAGGATTAGCACCTGTATCTGTTGGTAATGCATATAACTCACCTATAACTATAGTAGTACTTGTTAATTTATAACCTGTGGCTGGTGCTACCTCACCTAGATAATATACTGTTCCAGTTTCATCCTCTTCTACATTTATCTTTTCAAAATATGCTATACCCTCTGCATTAGTTACAACTGAAGTAATTAACGTCTTGTCAGTAGCTCCTGGTGCTTGTTTATATACTCCAAGTGTAGCTCCTGATATACCTTTAGTATTATCTTGCGAATCCACTTTTTTGGCTTTTAATGCTATAAATGGTGGATTAGTAGGTATAAGCTCATCCTCTACATCAGCTAATGTATATGTAGTATTAGCCTTTACATTTACCGCTATAGCCGCACTATTAGTATAATATCCTGTCGGCGCTTTTGTTTCTTTAATTGTATAGCTACCATATTTTATATCTGTAAACACCACTTCACCAAGAGTCGTACCATTAGTACCATCAAAAGAAGCAGCTGTAGCTACAGCATTTCCTGAGGAATCATATAAAGTAAATTCTGCTCCTGCTAAATATACTCCCTCTTTATCAGATTTTTTTAGCTTAATTGTAGCGTTCTCCTCAGTATTTATAAATAAATTATCATTTGTATAAGTAGTGGTCTCTGCAACACTAACAGACCACTGTACAGAAGTCTTTATATATCCAGAAGGTGCTGTAACCTCTCTAACTATATAATTACCGTAAGGCATATCTTCAAATAATGCATATCCGTCACTGCCAGATATAGCAGTCTTTATAAGATTTCCACCAATTGTATATATGCCAAATGTAGCACTAGCAAGAGGTGCTCCTGTATCTGTATCAGTCTTCTTAACCTTAACTTTACCAACTATAGCATCATCCTCATAATTGTATGTAAGTTCTGTATTATCTATTATATTAACTTCCTTCATAGAAGTATCACTTATCTCATAACCTGTAGGAGCTTTAGTTTCTTTTATATAATATTTACCATATGCAAGTCCACTAAAGGATGCATTTCCACCTGAATCTGTAGTGGAAGTAGTTATTACATTCTGATATTGATCATATAGAGTAAATTCTGCTCCTGCTAAAGGATTCTTAGCAGCTGTAGCATCAGTTTTCTTAATGGCTATAGAACCATTTTCAGCCGCGTTAATAGCTTCTAGCGTAACTGTTTTGTGAGTGGCATCCACTGTTACTGCTTTATTATATGC
>CAZOUU010000241.1:0-2602 GCA_964583045.1 uncultured Lachnospiraceae bacterium
TTATCAAACTCCATACGATTTGTTTTCGGAACAATATGGAGAAGATATCTGCAGTTTACTTCATCTAACATACATCCCAAAAGATGAAGTAAATTTGAGTTACAAAATACTCAAATAAACAAAATCCTATAAAGAAACAATTGAGAATATAAAAATTAGGAAAGAAAGTAAGCGAGAAGAGGTATTACCATTTACTGGTGAGGAATTAGCTGAGACTAGGAATATATCGGAGGAGGATATAGAGGCTTCAGATGATATAAACGCTCAGCAGATGGTAGCTGAGGCGGCTAATGGGGCTATGATGGCGGCTAGTACAACTGCTTCTAAATCTAATAATGGGTATAATAAGGGTAAGAATAATTATTCCAAGAGTGGATATAATAAAAATGCTAATTATGATTCAGAGGTTATATATGGAAAGAATGTAGAAGGAGATATTTCCAAGATATCTGATGTGGTTGAGGGGTATGAACCAGTGGTGTTTAAAGGTCAGGTGCTTAATATAGAAGAGAGAGAGCTTAGAAATGGTGAAAAAACTCTTATTACATTTTCTATAACAGATTTTACTGATACTATTATGGGTAAAATATTTATGAAGAATGATGATTTGTCAGTATTTAAAGCAGATTTTAGTAAAGGTAATTTCTACATTATTAAGGGAATAGTGGCCTTTGATACCTATTCTAAAGAATTATCTATGAGTTCTATATCGGGTATAAAGCCCTGTGGAGATTTTAGAACTACTAGGGAAGATAATTCCTTTGATAAGCGAGTTGAACTACACATGCATACAGTGATGAGTGATATGGATAGTGTAGTGGATATAACGAAGATAATTAAAAGGGCTAAAGCCTGGGGACATCCTGCTATAGCCATAACAGATCATGGAGTAGCCCAAGCATTTCCTATAGCTAATCATGTATTGCCTAAGGATGATCCTTTTAAGATAATATATGGCCTAGAGGGATATTTTGTAGATGATTTAAAGCATTTAGTAGAGGATTCTAATAATCAAAGCCTAGATGATTCTTATGTGGTATTTGATATAGAGACTACAGGTCTTAGCCATAAGCATAATAAAATAATAGAGATAGGTGCAGTGAAGATAGTAGATGGTAAGGAGATAGATAGATTTTCTCAGTTTGTCAATCCAGAGGTGCCTATACCTTATGCTATAGAGAAGCTAACTAGTATTAACGATAACATGGTTATTAATGCTCCTACTATAGAAAAGGTGTTGCCAGAATTTTTAGAGTTTGCCAAGGGCTCTGTATTAGTAGCTCATAATGCTTCCTTTGATGTGGGATTTATTAGAAAATTTGCTGGGGATTGTAAGCTGGTATGTGATAATACAGTACTAGATACTATGTCGTTAGCCCATATATTGCTTCCAGAGTTGGGTAAATTTACCCTAGATAGAATATGTAAATATCTAGGTATACCTTTGATTAGTCATCATAGAGCAGTAGATGATGCGGATGCTACAGCTAAGATGTTTTTGCATTTTAGAAATATGCTAAAAGAAAAGGGTATAAAGGAGCTAGATGCACTTAATACTATGGCAGGAGTATCACCTGATGCTGTTAAGAAATCTAGGAGATATCATGGAATCATATTAGCGAAGAATGATGTGGGAAGAGTTAATCTATATAGATTAATATCAGCGTCTCATATAGATTATTTTAATTCTCGACCTCTTATTCCTAAGAGCTTGATTAGTAAGTATCGTGAAGGCTTAATATTAGGCTCAGCCTGTGAGGCAGGAGAATTATTTAGAGCAATATTAGATGATGCAGATGATGCAGAGATTACAAGACTCGTGAAGTTTTATGATTATCTGGAGGTTCAACCTTTGGGTAATGATAAATTTATGATAGAAAGTGAAAAACATCCTAATATAAATTCCTTTGAAGATATAAAGGAGATAAATAGAAGGATTGTTAAATTAGGAGAGACCTTTAATAAACCAGTTGTGGCTACCTGCGATGTACATTTTTTAGATCCAGAGGATAGTATATATAGAGCAATACTTATGGATTCCAAGGGATTTAAGGATGCAGATGACCAGCCACCACTATATTTTAGAACTACAGAAGAGATGCTTAAGGAATTTGAATATTTAGGTTCAGATAAGGCTTTTGAAATAGTAGTTACTAATACTAATAAGATAGCTGATAGTATAGAGAAAATATCTCCGGTTAGACCAGATAAGGCACCACCGGTTATAGAGAACTCTGATGAAACATTAACAAATATATGCTATGAGAAGGCTCATAAGATATACGGACCAGATTTACCACAGATAGTTGTGGATCGATTAGAGAAAGAACTACATTCCATTATAACTAATGGTTTTGCAGTTATGTATATAATAGCTCAAAAACTAGTGTGGAAATCTAATGATGATGGATATCTAGTTGGTTCTAGAGGTTCGGTGGGTTCTTCCTTTGTAGCTACGATGTCAGGTATAACAGAGGTTAATCCACTGTCAGCACATTATATATGTCCAAAATGCTATTATGTAGATTTTGACTCAGATAAGGTAAAAGAATATTCGGGTAGTTCAGGCTGTGATATGCCGGATGCAGTATGCCCAGTATGT
>CAZOUU010000242.1:0-2581 GCA_964583045.1 uncultured Lachnospiraceae bacterium
ATGCTGATGTAACTACTACAACTACTCATAAGACACTTAGAGGACCTAGAGGTGGTATGATTCTTTGCAATCAAGAAGCTGCTGATAAATTTAACTTTAACAAAGCAGTATTCCCTGGTATTCAGGGTGGACCTTTAATGCATGTTATAGCTGCCAAGGCAGTATGTTTTAAGGAGGCATTATCAGATGACTATAAGACATATATGTCACAGGTAGCTAAGAATGCTAAGGCACTAGCTAACGCTCTTATGGAGAGAGGCTTTAATATTGTATCTGGAGGAACTGATAATCATTTAATGTTAGTTGATTTACAGAACTTAGATATGACAGGTAAGGAAGTAGAAAAGCTATTGGATTCGGTTCATATAACAGCTAATAAGAATACAGTACCTAACGATCCTAAATCACCATTTGTAACTAGTGGTATTAGACTAGGTACACCAGCTATAACTACTCGTGGAGCTAACGAGGAGGATATGGTTACTATAGCAGAGGCTATTAAGGCAGCAGTTATAGATAAGGATGAGGAGAGAGCTAAAGAATTAGTTAAATCTATCGTTAGTAAATACCCTTTATATGCATAATATATAATGCTTTATACTTGAAGAAAGCAGCATAATGTTGTATAATTGAATAGTATTTTAAGGGACTACTTCACGGGGTTACCGTTAAGCAGTACGGCAATGATGCATTGGGAAGCATAATTGTTGTAGCATAGATTGAGAGTGGTTTAATATAAAGCACGGAATGAAAAGGAACTATAATTGCCGAGTATGGCAATATAGTTCCTTTTCTATTATAAATTTCTTTGATTTGCAAAGGCAATGTGGTTATATTTATTTCTTTGATTCTTTAATATATTTAGAAGCTACTAAAGATATAATGAAGAATAGTAGGGCGAAGCCTAATTCTATACCTATGCATTTTACATATCTACCTAAGCTATAATCTACTTTGCTCATATGACTAGTCATATCATTTATATAGATATACCAATATGCTGGTAGAAATTTTGATACATTAACTATAGAGTCTGCAAGCATCCATTGAGGTACAAATACACCACATAGGAAACACATTCCAAGACTTACTATGTTGGATATCATATTTACTATATTGTCTGCATTTTTACCAGATACGAAGTTGCTGACTAGGATAGTAATACTAACGGCGATTAACATAAATACAGCACTATTTAGCATGCCTTGTAATCCGTATGTGGTTAACATAGATTTACCGCAGGTAATGAAGCCTATAGCCATATATATAGCCCAAGTAATAAAGCAATATACAAAACAGCCAAGGGCAATCTGGAGATTCTTATTAGTAACAGTTATGGAAGAGCAATAAGTTCTATTGTTGATTTCTTCTTTGTTAAGAATAATTATAATAGGGGCCATTCCGCTTATAAGCATAGCTAAAAATACATAAGGTAGATAACTAAAGAAGTAATAAGTTAATGTATTATCTATAGTTTCACCTTTTTCAAATGTAGTAGTCTTAACTTCAGGTGCTTTTTCAAAGGAATCAATAGTAGCACTCAAAGCCTTATCTAAATCATAGTCAGCCACTAAATACATATTTAGAGTAGCTAGATATTCGTCTATCTGGTTATCAACAAATTGACCATTACCGCTTCCAGGTATTTTTTTATTAGTAAGTATATTTTCTGTATTCCCTTTTTTAAGATTATCTTCATAACCTTCAGGAATAATAAGTACATAGGAGATATATTGGTAATATAGATTATCCTGTATGGATTCCTTTGTATCTTCTATATCTAGTATGTCGTGTTTTTCGTCTAAATAATCGGTTAATGCTTTGCTGGCTTTAGAATTATCATGATCGATAATACTTATGTCTAATGATTTTGATTCAAATGAACTATTAATGGATGTAGGACCATTATGTGTCATAAGAATAGTGATTACAGCAAAGATAATAAAGTACATTAATATACTTGGCACACGTTTTATAGCAATTTTGAAAAATGTTTTACAAACTGGCATATTTGGACCTCCTTATACATAAGAATCCACCTAGTGAAAGTAAAAATGATATAACTAGTAAGGTTATTATGTTAGTAATGAATCTGGTGTAGGTATCATATATAATTAATGAATAAAAACAATCAGATATAACAGCAGCGGGACTTATTCTATTAAGTATAGGGAAGAAGTGTTCCACTACAATCCTCATATTACCTACCATTAAACCACTAAGAAAACATAGTGATAAGGAAACGGTCATAAGTATTCCTACTTTTGTGCCTTCTGAATATTGATTTATTGAACCTACGAAGAAACCTAGGCTTATACCTGCAATTGTACCTACTAGAGCGGCTAGTAATACTAACAAGATGTTGTCGCCAAAATTAACTTTCAATATATAGTTCATATATATGATAGCTATAAAGTTACATCCGAAAGATACTACTGTAGAAGCTAATAGTGAAGCTGGTATAGATAGTAATCTGTTTACTGGTGATATCTGGGTTCTTGCACCTATATTAGATAGATTTCCCTGGCTGTTTATAACCATTTCTAAACCACTAAGAGATGAAAATAAGCAAATCATCGCA
>CAZOUU010000243.1:0-2560 GCA_964583045.1 uncultured Lachnospiraceae bacterium
ATACATTAGTTCCCCAGTTAATAGAACCATCACTATTTACTCCTCTAATCTGAAAGGCCTTAGAAATACCACCTATACTTAGATATAATTCTGTAAGTGGTATCTGTGCATTATAATAATCGCTCATTTTTACATATATATATACTTTGCCCTCACTAACTACTATGGCACCCTGGTGATACTCCCTTATATTCTCACTATCCTGATTACTACCATAGGTTATAAGTGTCTTAGGAATACCTTCCCAATCATCATAATAGCCGTTAATAACTATAGCTCCTCCACTACCTGAGCCTTCGCTCTCAGTAGTACCTATCTCTGTGCTGGCATCACTGCTGCTGTCTGTACTAGCCTCAGTTGTATCCTCCGAGCTAGGCGGAGTTACATTATT
Source organism: uncultured Lachnospiraceae bacterium (assembly GCA_964583045.1). Lineage (GTDB taxonomy): Bacteria > Bacillota > Clostridia > Lachnospirales > Lachnospiraceae > JAVBSN01. The sequence continues at coordinate 392 of CAZOUU010000243.1, forward strand.
ACCAAAATCCTCCGCTATAAGACTTACCTGACCACCTGCACTCCAACTGGCATTAATGCTGCTTACATCTATAGGACTAGCCTCCACCCCGCCATCATTTCCATTATCTGAAAATACAGCGTTGATAGGCAGCTTAATCTCCCATTCAAAATGATCATCATATCTATAGGTCATACCCGAAGCATTATTTATGTTTCCACTCCAGCTGTTCTTAACAGATATAGAGCTGGCACCTACATTACTGTAATCATTTCTAGCTATAACTATATTTTTTGAAGTGCCATCTACATTAAAGGTTATATTAGGATATCTAGTATCCCATATATTACTTGGTTGCTCTACTACATGAAGATATATATAGGTATCATCATACACTAAATTAGCTGAGCTGAAATAACTACTGCTTCCACTAAGGTCTACGCTGCTTGAACCTTCCCAATCGCTAAAATCTCCATCTATACCTATACCGGCTGTAGCCGCATATGAAATAGAAACTGAAATCAAGCATATAAATGCTACACTAACTATAGCTGCTAATATTTTATTTTTCATAATAACTACCTCCCTCTTAAGTCTATGGATTATATTTCTCTCGTATATCGTTTCTTACTTATATTATATAACACATATAATAAAATACAAATACTTCCAAATATAGTTACCATTATTCCTCTAACAAAATATGGATAACTGATATCCAGCTCTATACTTCCTCTATCTACATTAATCAGATTATTCTTAACCTCTATACTATCTATATCGCCAAATATATCTATATAAGCAAGAGTTGTATTTACATTATCATAGTCTGATTCTATAGTTATACCATCATCTCTATACTTAATATCTATATCTACTATCTGTCTATTAGGAAGTGAAGCTATCTTCTCCCCTAATATCTCATCTAGTAAGGTTTCTCCTAGTTTATCACCTGTCGCTTCAACATGATATACAAAATTGTATCCCAAAAATACAATATTCTCATTATCTGTGGTACCAGAAAATGCCAGTTTTGAACCGTTAAGCTCACCATATCCTGTTACATTTTCGAGTCCAGTTATATACACTGTCTTCCACTCACTGTTTTCCTGCATAAAGGAGCTGGTCTTATATACCTTTCCGTTATAAGTTATCTCTGGAAAATTATCATTAAAGGTTACTGTGTGAGCTACTACACCATATATCTCCTGACTATTATTCTTAGTATTAGGAGGTAATTTATTCATATCTATATATATCTTCACTCCACTATTGGCTAATTTACTAAGTAACTCTTCAGCAGCTCCCACATCTTCATAAGTAAAATCGGATAAGTATATGCGACTATAGTCTTTTAACTCCTCATAAGTATACTCTGATAAATCGTAGGAGTCACCTTCACAAAAGTCTGGATATAACAGTGTTATATATCCTGCAGCCTTTCCAATTGCTATATTTTCATATTCGGTAATAATACCTGGTGACTCAGGCATAGCTCTATGAAATACTAATATATTCGAATTTCTATTTACTATGCTATAGCCAGATGCCTTTCCGGCAGTTATAACACTATTTACATCCGCTTCAGTGTTTTTAAGACGAGCTACATAAAATACTACTGTATCATCGCCTAGCTCTATGCTTCTATCAAATACATAGGCATAACGTCCTGATTCTATAGCTTCGTTAAGCTTTACAATATTACTAGCTGTAGCAGCACCTTCCCAGCCCGCTCCAAAGCTATAGGCAGTCTTCTTATTCACACCTGCCACATAATATGGCAAGAAGGAACCACCACTACTTAGGTCATATATAGCCATTCTATTTGTAGTTATATCCTTTGCTTCATTAAGCAACAATCCTTCAGCTCTGTTATATAGGCTTGCTTCTACATCCTCTACTACGTCTATATCCTTATTATATAAATATCTGTATTCTGGTATAACATCTATAAGCAACAAGGCTATAATAAATACCAGCATACTCTTTTTTAAGCCCTTCCATAGTAACAATGCTAACATAATAAAGCCCATAGCTAACGGCACAAATCTAGTCATCCACAGATAATTACTAAAAGGTAGCTTAGCAAACAGATAATATACTGAATTAGTAGTACATAAATATATAACCGTACCGGTAATAAAACCTGGCTTAGCCTTCTTATTAGCTAAGAACATACCTATAATACAT
>CAZOUU010000244.1:0-2546 GCA_964583045.1 uncultured Lachnospiraceae bacterium
AAGAGGGACAGAATATGATAGATATTAGTATTATAATGCCAGTATATAATTCAGAGGCATATTTAGAGCAGACTATTAATAGCGTATTAGCTCAAGATTATCCAAGCTTTGAGCTTATTCTTGTAGATGATGGTTCTACAGATAATAGTCCGGCTATATGTGATAAATTTGGCGAAAACGATAGTAGAGTGGTGGTCATACATAAGGATAACGGTGGTATATGTAATGCGAGAAACACTGGTTTAAAAAGGGCTGCAGGTAAGTATATAGGATTTTGCGATAATGATGATTTATATATTGAGAAGCTTATATCAGATAATATGAAGCTAGCCCTACATTATGATGCCGATGTAGTAAGATACTCTAGAATATTAAGAACTATTGATGGCGATAATATTATATCCGAACAGTTAACCAGTGGTTATAAATCGGGATTTGTTAAGAAGGAAGATTTCAAAAAATTCTTTGCGGATATAAATAAAAGTGGTGAAGGTATATGGGCGGGTATATATAAAAGAAGCTTTTTAGAAGAAAATGACATACATTTTGATGAGAGTATGAGATTTGGTTACGAAGATTTGTATTTTATAACTCAAATATATATGTGTGAGCCTTCAGTAGTATTAAATGAAAAGGCATATTACTGCTGGCTTATGAGGTATCAGCATAGCACTAGCGGAAAAACAGATATTAATAATACAGATTCTTTAATAAAGTGTTTGGAATTGAAGGAAGAATTAATAAGTAAGCTGGATATTATGAAGAATGAGCCGCAGGTGTGGTTAGAGGAGTTATCTAAACGAATATATACCGTCGTAAGATATGTAAGTCCGGTTAAAATAGATATGAGATTAAAGGATAGAATAAACTTTATAAAAAGATTTAGAGCCTCAAAGATATTTAGTGGGGACTTTAAAAATAATCAATATAAAGCTTTGAAATATCAATCAAAAAGTGGATATTTGGTTCTGAAATTATTTATGAATAGACATTATTATATATTGTATAAGTTAATTATAATTAGACAAAAGAGTAGAGGATAATATGGAAGAAAACATAAAGGATGTATCAGTAGCACAAAGACAAATTCATATACTATCATTATTGTCTAGTAATCCTCAAGGCTTTACAGTGTTAGAGATAGTGGATAAGCTTAAAAGATGGGATATTGCTGTAAGCAAAAGAACTGTAAGCAGAGATATAGATGAATTATCTTTAAGCTATGGAATAACAGAAGATGAGGTTGGAGGTAAGACATATTTTAAGGCAGATAGATATAATTTAAGTAATGTGGATTTATCTGTTACGGATATGATAGCTCTTACTTTTATGAAAGAATTGTTATCACCTTATAAAAGTACTGATATAGGGGAAACTGCAATTGAAATAATAGATAAGATAACTAGAAGCACAGCTGATATAAACAAGTTACATTTGCAAGAGATACAGCAGGTTATACAAATAATTGATACTAAAAAAGAAAAGAATAGTGATGTGGATAAGAATATAGAAAAAATCATAAGAAGTGCGATTGATAAGAATATTAAGATCGACATAACCTATAAGAGCTTTAATAAAAATGAGACGACTATTAGAAGGATAAGCCCATATGCCATTGTATTTAATGATGGATATATGTGTGTTGAAGGGTATTGTGAACTTAGAAAAGCTATAAGGTCATTTAGAGTATCTCGAATAAATAAGGCTGAATTAACCAGCGACAGCTTTAAATTGCCGGAAGACTACTTAGAATATAGAAGAGACAATCAATTTATACATCTAAGCAGTAATGAGAAAGAAAAGGTGGTTATTAAATTTGTAGGTGAAAAAGCTAGATATGTAAAAGAATATGATAGCTATCTTGCAGATAGCATAACAGACAGTGAGGATGGGGTTGTTTTTGTAACTGATACAGCCATAAATGATGAATTAGTAAAGTGGATATTGGGATACGGGAAATCAGCAATGGTCTTGGAACCACAAGGCTTGGTACATAGATTAAAGGATGAAATAAAAAATATGATAGATAATTATTGATAAGTGCCATATTCTGTCATAGGTATATGATATTATAAATAAATCATAGATATTATATAAGAGCTACAGATTAGACTATGTGTATTTGACCATATACACATAAAAGCCTTAGACTGATATCAATCTAAGGCTTTTAACTGGGCTAGCAGGATTCGAACCTGCAGATGACGGAGTCAGAGTCCGTTGCCTTACCGTTTGGCGATAGCCCATTAATTTGTATGATGTATAATATATTAGGAGTTTTAAAAGGAGATAATATGTATAGTATAGAAGAAGTGGTAAGATACAGCCACATTAATGAACAAAAGGTTGCAGGGATAACTCAGATAGCTAATTATTTTCAAGATTGTACATTAAGCCATTCAGAAGATATAGGTTTGGGCTTTAGAAAATTAGAAGAGATGCATAGAGCATGGTTTTTAACGGCTTGGCAGATAGTAGTAGATAGATATCCGGTTTATAATGAGAAGATTAAGATTAATACATGGGCCTACGATTTCAAAGGTATG
>CAZOUU010000245.1:0-2528 GCA_964583045.1 uncultured Lachnospiraceae bacterium
TATACTATTTGGTGCTTCATTTTTAGTACCCGCAAATAATATATCCCGATTTATTTTATGCTTTTACATAATAATTAATCTAGGTAGAGGTCTATATTTTTGGCAGCACGAGCAAGTAGAAACTGTTGATGTTCCTAAAGCTTCATTTCCTATATTTCTACTCATAGTATTTGTTATACTATATACGCTTTCCTATATGCTCCATTCATCCTCTAGCAATGTTATATACTGTTTATCAATCTGTTTCTTATTTGTACACTTTGTTAAACTATATGTAAGCAATATAAAAAGCTTTATAATTATGAATAGTGCCTCTTCTACGTCATCAGCTCTTAAGCGAGGTTTACTTTCTAATAGCTTTTTTCTCATTTTTGTTATAGCTATAATATTGCTTTCGGTTATACTATCTAGTATCTTTCACATAGATAATTTCTTATATTCAATTTTAGATATATTATCTTATATTGGAAAGGCTATAATTACAGGTGTGTTATATATCTGGAGCCAATTTGCTAAGCTTATGCAGATTCCGAGTCCAGAACCATTTCAAGAGGTTGCGGAAGAATTTAAAGAAACCACTCCTAATATGCTGCTAGATACCCTACTGAATATATTATCTACTCTAGCTAAATTAGCTATAGTATTTATAATACTTCGTATGGCCTATAAAATTATCCATAAATTCATAAAGAAATATATGAATAGAAAATATTACAATTTGGAAGATATAGATATACATTCTTACGCTGCAGATGATATAATAGATACTGATGAGCCAAATACATCTATATTTAAGAGATTATTTGATCGTTCTAATACGTCCAAAATACGTCGTATTTACAAACGGCGTATTAAAAAAGCTTGTCCTATATCTCCTATTAAGTCTTCTATGACTCATACAGATATAGAACATATTATATCAGAACAAACTGAAAATGATATTCATACGCTAACCAATATATACGAATTAGCTCGCTATAGTTCTAAGGATATTACCAAAGTTCTTGTACAAGAAGCCAAACAATCTTAGCTATACAAATCTATTTAGATTACTATCATAAGTGTAATCAATCATAGCTAGTTTCTCTTCTATATACGACTGCTCTACCTCTATATCATAGCATAATTCTGATAGATTCATATGCTCGTCTCTAAGCTTAGTATTCATAAAACTAAGCAGCATCATAGGATTATTTGGAATGTTTTCATATTGCATTATTGCACCTACCTCATATATAATGAAGATATTATATACGATATTAATAGAATAATGCAAGCGCTACTATATATTTAACAGCACAACAACAGGAGGATTATTATGAATAAGCATAATTTAAACAAAAACAGATATATGCTAAAAGGAGATTTAGCACATACGGGATATGATAAGTGGTTTCATTCTTTTACTGGAACAAACAAAGTAACTGGTGAAAAGAGAACCTTTTTTATAGAATATTATATTACCAATCCTCAAAGAGGACGTGAATATCCAGTATTTACCAACTTGGAAGATAATTTAAAGCCCTCCTATATGATGATTAGAGCTGGCTATTGGGGAGATAATGGTAAGATTTTAAGTAGGTATATGGGCATTAATGAGTACGACTCCTCTCCCACTATGCTAAAGATATCTACTAAGGATTGCTTTTTATCAGAAAATAACATTTGGGGACATATAGCTGTAGCTGCATCAGACATATCTGAGCATCCATATTACTATAAGGATGAAGGTAATATGTCGTGGTCTCTACGTATTAATAAATTAGTTCCTTATAATGCAGGTTATGGTACATCTTATTTAGTAAGACTTATTAATATTATTACTATGAACTGGTATTGCGAAGGTATCAAAGCAGCATATTCTGGATACGTGAAAATAGATGGTGATACATACGATGTAGAAGCATCAGCTTCATACGGATATGCAGATAAGATATGGGGCTTTGATTTCACCTCTCCTTTCATTCATATGGGCTGTAACAATCTTAAGAGTACAATCACGGGCAAAGCACTAAATAACTCCGCCCTTGCCCTTTGTGGTGGTTCTGCTAGCATTTTGGGGGTTAAGCTACTTAATAAATTAGTTCTTGATTTTTACTATGAAGGTGATAATTACGAATTTAATTTTTCAAAGATATGGACCGATTCTCATGGTCGTTACAAATGCTATGAGACCAAAGACACTGTTGTATGGAAGGTAAAAGCCGTTAACAGTGGTGCCTTAATAGAAATCGTAGCTGCTTGTAAGAAGAAAGATATGCATATTACTGGTTATGAATCTCCAACTGGTATCAGAAAGCTTAAAAAGCTATGGAACGCTGGTACTGCTACTGTTCAAATCAAGCTATACAAATTAGTAAATGGTAAACGTATTCTAGTTGATGAAATGCGTGGACACAATGCATTATGCGAATATGGAGAGCATGATTCATCTTTTACGAAGTAAAAGTGGATTGATTCAATTCTTCTTTTACAGAGTAAAATAGATTAACCTACTTAGTCTAGTAAAAGGCGTGATACTTATTTTG
>CAZOUU010000246.1:0-2517 GCA_964583045.1 uncultured Lachnospiraceae bacterium
GAATACCCAGAGGTCCAATACATTTACAAAGGATGGTATATATTATATACATATACATTCGATAGATGAGGCAGGAAATGAAAGTGAGCAGGAAATACATTTTACCATAGATAAAACAGCACCTGAGATTATAGGTATGGACCTTATAGCTGGAAAGTATTTTAGCACCTTCAGATTACCTACCGACATAAATGACATAGTAAAAGATATATCTATTATAAAATATAAGATGCTAATTAATGGAATAGAGTATGACGGAAACCCTATCATTGAAGATGGAAAATATAGCTTATACATAGAGGCAGTGGACGAGGTAGGAAATGTAAGCGATACCTCGGCGGAATTTGTGGTAGATCATACAGCACCTAAGGTTATAATAGATGGCATTGAAAATGGGGAAAAGACCTACAATCCGGGAGAAATTACTATATCCTTGGCAGATCAGGATGATACGATTAGAAGCTTAACTATAAATGGTGAAGAACAGGTTATAGATACCTCAGAGAGAATATATACGGTTAGCTATAATAGCTATGGAAGTTATGATATAGTAGTTGATAGCATAGATAATACAGGCAATACGGATGTAACAGCGGTGCATTTTACTTACACCAATAGCTTTACAAAGATATTATTAATAGTTGGTATGCTGGCGTTGGTAATTTTTGTAGAATTATTTATATATGTTGCAACTAAAGGAAAAAAGACAGATAATAGATTAAGGAAGCGTAATTAGATGACAGGATGGGAGAGACCAAGCTATGATAAAAGCAGTTGTATTCGATATGGATGGAGTGATATTTGATTCTGAGAAGCTGTATCGCAAGCATTGGAAAATAAGCGGCAAGGATATAGGTATATCGGAAGAAGAGATGGAGATAGTTTGTAATAAATTAGCCGGAGCTACCAAAGAAGTAAATGGAGTTATGATGAAGGAGAGATTCGGTCAGGATTTTGACTACATAGCTTTTAGACAGATTACTATGGATAGAATGGATGAAGATATTAGAGAACATGGTATCGATATAAAATCTGGGGTAATAGAACTATTTGATTATCTTAAAAAGAATGATATAAAGATGGCACTAGCTACCTCCACTAGTAGAGAGAGAGCAACTCGTAACCTAAAGAATGCTCATCTATATCAATATTTTGACAAATTGGTATTTGGTGATAGTATTGTACATGGAAAACCTGCACCAGATATATATTTAGCCGCCTGTAGGGAGTTAGGTGTAGAACCAGAAGAGGCTATAGGAGTGGAAGACTCTATAAATGGAGTGATGTCTAGTCATAACGCAGGCTTATATACAATTATGGTAATAGATCTTATACAACCAACTGCAGAAATCAGGGATGTATATGCAGATAAGATACTAGATAACCTGACTGAAATTATTGAATTAATGGAAAGGAGATAGATATATGCAATTATTAGTGCTTATATTAAAGAGATTAGAACTAGTTGATGAACTAATTAAGGAATTAGCCGAGGCTGGCTTAAATGGAGGTACTATGATTGATAGTACAGGTATGGCGAGCGTATTAGAAAACTATGAAGATTTTCCTATGTTTGCTATGCTTAGAAAGATATTAGATGAAGGTACAGAAAAAGAAATGTCGAAGATGATGTTATTTGTAATTAAGGATGAGGAATTAGAGGTAGCAACTAAAGTTATAAAGAGTGTTACGGGAGACCTTAATGGTCCTAACAAAGGTATAATGTTTTCAGTCCCTGTTAGCTATGTAGAAGGGTTAGGTGAATAAAGTGGAATTGGGGATATTGGGGTATTTGGCAATTGCTCTTTTTGCAGCACTATTAGGTGGCAAAATAGTAAAAGTATTACATTTGCCAAATGTCACAGGATACTTAGTAATAGGTCTTATTATAGGACCTTATTGCTTAAAGATAATGCCAGCAGACATTATAGATAAATTGCAGATTATGTCAGATGTGGCACTTAGTTTTATAGCATTTTCTATTGGAGCTGAATTTCAGCTTAAATATCTAAAACGAATAGGAAAAGCACCAGCAGTTATTGGTATATTGGAAGGTGTAGTAGCTACTATACTTGTAGATTTTATACTTATAATTACTGGACATGATGTTACATTTTCGCTATGCGTGGGAGCTATAGCTTCAGCTACGGCAGCAGCATCCACTCTTATGGTAGTAAAGCAGTACAAAGCAGATGGACCTGTTACTAGAACCTTACTTCCGGTAGTAGCTATTGATGATGCAGTGGCACTTATGGCATTTGGTATATCAGTAGCTGTTGCAAAAGCCATATCTAATCAAGGTGGCGGTTCTATGGTGGAAACCATATTAGATCCAGTTATTGAGATAGGTGGTGGATTATTATTTGGAGCGGTTATGGGAGTGCTATTAGCATTTCTTGTAAAATGGTTTACTGGAAGAGGTAACAGATTAGCAGCTACTATCGCCATGCTGTTTTTATGCGTTGGTATATGTAATATGTATGGATTATCCAACTTACTTGCATGCATGATGATGAG
>CAZOUU010000247.1:0-2512 GCA_964583045.1 uncultured Lachnospiraceae bacterium
TGTACCTGATACCTGTAAATCTCCTAGTATACATGGTGTTGTCATATATATGTATGTACTTTTATCTAGACATCTGTTATCCACGTAGAAGTAGCCTGTAAAAACACCATTTGCTACATTCGCTCTTACTTCTTCCCCTACTATCTCTACACCTTGGGAATAGCTGGAATATATATTACTTAGAATATTGTTCTTAGTGTCCTCTATACATATCTGTGGTATATCTTCTTCGCTTCCCTTACTTCCTATGTATATGTTGAAATCTGCACCTGGATTGAAGTTATCTATATCTTCGCCTATTTGATATAGGCTTTTTCCTATATTCAATGTACCTTTCTCTAGCATATCCTGATGACTAGTTATAGATTGTGTCACAAAGTCACCATTTACTATGATACTAGCACTGCTTTTATAACATAGAGTTCCTTCTGTCTTAGCATATATGGTAGTCTCTTTGGGGTCACTACCCTCTATTACATATTCATCTACTATGCTTTGGATTCTATAATCTCCATATATAATAGATTGTCCACCAGCTATTACTACATTACCATTTTGGATAAAGTCACCTGTTACAATTAGCGAATAACCTGCTAACTCCAATGTACCTTCTGGCAAATATGCATTTCCTTCTATGGTTATATTTTCTGTTAATGTACCTGGATTAAGTATAGTGTAACTATATACTTCTGAACCTATATTTTTACTTGCTACCTCTCCTATTATAGGATTTTCACCTTTTACATTATCTGTTTCTTCATTTTCTACTATTGGTTTTTCTGGTAACACTATCTCTTCAGTGGTACTGGCAGTTGTGGTAGTTGTATCTTCGCTCTTTTCTTCTGCTGCAAATACTTCGCCCATAGCCCATCTATATTCAGTTATGTGTATTCCCTCTACAAACATAACTATAATAAGTAACCAACATATGCCTACCTTAATCTTCTGTAGTATTCTCATCTTGGATATCCTCCTTGTTCTTATTATTTTTTCTTCCCATCATAGATAAACATATGATTATAATAAGAATCAAAATGGATATTCCACTACATATACATGGCCATAATCCTTTTGAGGTTTTCTTATCCTTGTCCGCTATGTCTTCTTCTGTATCCTCCGTATCTTCTTTTTCTTCTTTTTCTTCTGTAGCTTCTGTACTATTTTCCTCTGTATCTTTACTGTTCTCTACGCCACTATTTTCATCTGATTTTCTACCTGAATTATTACCTTCTTTATCATTATTACTCTTTTCATTATCTTTAGTACTTGAATTCTCTGTTTTATCCTTTAATTCTTCTACATCATTATTTGCCGTAGTACTATCTTCTGTATTACTACTATTATCTATTATCTTACCTTCTGTATATTTTATATCTATAATATTCCCATTATCGTCATATATATATTCTATGGTGCTTCCATCTTGATAGGTTATATTAGTAACCCTTCCGTTATCATCATAGGCATATTTCGTTTCTGTATCACTACTGCTATATATTTGTGCTGATACCTGTCCCCCTACACTGAACGCTACTCCCATAGCTATAGCTAATACTAATATCCTCATGTTAAATCCTCCTCATTAATGTGTAATTTATTTTCCTCTATAATGTGCGAAGAGACAGCCTTGGCAAATGCCAAATGCTGTCTCATATAATTAGTACTCCCCACCACCAATGGTATAACATTTTTTTAATCATATTACTACCCCTTTTGCATAACATGCAGGATTTTCGACATAAGTGGTAATCTAGTAGGGGTTTTTCTTTGTATTTTTTCATTTTATGATATTATTCAGACATTTTTATAACGAACTCCATATACTTTTCTTTGAATGCCTTAGAAAAGTTACGAGACATATATAATATATCCCCATTATCCATCTCTACCTCCTTTAGGGGTATATGATGATGATAGGTTTTATCTTTGGTGTGTACTCCCACTACCCTTAAAGCTATATCTATATATATAATATCCCTATAACACAAACTAATACTTTCTTGCTTATTACATATAATAAGCTTTTTACTATTCTGTCCCATATATTCGTCTAATTGGCCTAAAACCTTATGTAACTTGTCCTTCGTTATAGGTTTATTTAGATACCTAAATGCCGTTACCTCAAATGCATCTATGGCAAAACTAGTATAACTAGTAGTATAGATTATAGGAACAAATAGATCCTTCTTCCTTATATGCTTTGCCAGCTCTATACCATTCATACCACCTAATTCTATGTCTAATATGTACGCATATATATCTTTTTCATCTATATGCCTTAGTACCTCTTCGCCCGAACTATAAGCTACTACTTCATATTTGGCATCCTTATATGTAGATATATGTTATATTAATGTATTGCGAAATACTGCTTCGTCATCACATACTACTATCTTCATTCTACAGCCGTCCTTTGTCTATATTCCCCCATGATGTATATAAAGAGTCATCTCCATTAGAAATGACTCTTTATGTTAATCCTATAATATTATAAGAATATATATTTACATAT
>CAZOUU010000248.1:0-2491 GCA_964583045.1 uncultured Lachnospiraceae bacterium
AGTGCAACATACTCTGGTCCTGCATAGCAGAATAAAGTAGCTACAAATAATGACTCAGCAATCTTAGAATATTTATCTTCGCCATACTTAGGTGAAGTACTTGTCTGGAAGCTCTCGCCTGGAGTGCTTGAGAAACAAGAAAGATTTAAACAGTCATTCCAGTCAGCTCTCATACTAAGTGGTAATCCGTGAGGACCTACGTTATTAACTATACGATAGAAGGATTGCTGTAAATGATGCATCATAGGTTGAGCTAATGTCTCATCATTTCTATAAGGAACCATCTCATCTAATATAGAATAATCACCAGTCTCTTTTATGTAAGCAGCAGTTGATAAAATCATCCATAATGGATCATCTGAGAAATCACCACCTACAGTATCATTACCCTTTTTAGTAAGTGGTTGATATTGATGGAAGCATCCGCCATCTTCAAATTGTGTTGCTGCAAGGTCTAAGATTCTCTCTCTTGCTCTATCAGGAATCTGATGAACAAATCCAAGTAAATCTTGGTTTGAATCTCTAAATCCCATACCACGACCGATTCCACTCTCGAAGTAAGAAGCAGAACGTGACATATTAAATGTAACCATACATTGATACTGATTCCATATGTTAACCATACGGTCAACCTTGTCGTTAGGTGTTTTAACTGTGTATTTTGAAAGTAAATCTTCCCAAGTAGTCTTTAATGCAGCAAGTGCAGCGTCAGCTTTTTCAGCAGTATTAAATTGCTCAATCATAGCATATGCTTTGTCTTTCTTCATAGAGCCATCAGCGTTCCATTTGTCTTCACCGTTCTCTACATAACCTAAGATAAATACATAATCTTTGCTCTCGCCAGCTTCAAGAGATACATTGATGCTGTGTGAAGCGATAGGTGACCAGCCATCGGCCTTAGAGTTATTAGATTTGCCAGCCATAACAGCTTGTGGATTACCAAAGCCATTATATAGACCCATAAATGATTCTCTATCACAATCATAACCATCTATATCTGCATTAACTGTATAGAATGCAAAATGATCACGACGTTCTTTGTACTCTGTCTTGTGGAATAGAGTTGAACCTTCAACCTCTACTTCACCAGTGTTAAAGTTTCTTTGGAAGTTAGAAGAATCATCTTCAGCATTCCATAAACACCACTCTAAGAAAGAAAAGAAAGTAAAATCTTTTTTGCTTGAGCTAGTATTTGTAAGAGTAACCTTTTGGACTTCACCCTGGAAGTTCTGAGGTACGAAGAAAGTAACCTGAGCTTCTAGGTCATTTTTCTTTCCTGTAATCTCTGTATAGCCCATACCATGACGACATTCATATGAATCTAACTCAGTCTTAACTGGAGACCAGCCTGGATTCCATACAGTATCGTTCTCTTTAATGTAGAAATAACGTCCACCCATATCAACTGGTACGTTGTTGTAACGATAACGAGTTATTCTACGAAGACGAGCGTCTTTATAAAAATGATATCCTCCTGCAGTGTTTGAAATCAATGAGAAGAAATCTTGAGTTCCTAAGTAATTAATCCAAGGATAAGGTGTCTTAGGAGAAGTGATGACATATTCTTTTTTGGCATCATCGAAATATCCAAATTTCATAATTGTATAAACCTCTCTTTCTATTATTAGGGTAAAAATAACATCCCCTGGCCCTCTAGAGCCACATACTGTAATTATATATTAAAAGGGGGTAAAAATAAAGGATTTTTTATGCAAAACTAATAAGATATAGTAACCTGCTATTTTAATAAAAAATGCGCATCTTATAAACAAAGAAAAATAAGATTAATTCTGTATATAAGTGCGCATAATACATATTGATTTATTAGATTATAAAGTATAGATATGTTCTCTAATTGTCTTAGATTCTCCTGGTGCTAATTCTACGTAGCCAGATTCAGAAGCAGGGATGTTCATGTTTGGTGCATTTATAATCCAAGACATAGGTTCTGGACAAAAATAATCCTTCTTGCCCCATTCATTCCATACAATCCAGAATTTGAAAGCTTTATCTACTTCATAGCACACCTGCTTACCTGTAGCTATATCTGTAGTTATAGAACCATAGAAAGGTACACCATTAATATCCCCTTCTTCGGCATAGTACATATCATTATCAATAGGATGATTAACAGGCACCATAGAACCACTAAGATACATCTTATCGTGTTCTTCCTGAGGAAGAATCTCTCCTGTAGGAAGGCAACGATTATCTAGTTCTACCTTCTCACCTATAGGTATATATAATCTCATATCTTCAGGCTTGTAATCCTTTGAGAAAGGAGCGTGCATAGCAGTATGGTTACATACACCGTAAGGCATCTGTACCTTAGATAAATTAGTCATAGTAAATTCGTATTCTAGTCCTTTATCAGACAAGGTAAATGTAAGCTCAGAGCGAAAACTAATAGGTAAATATGAATAGGCTTCATCTTTCTCATCAAATGTATATGAGGTCTTGGCAACTACCTTATCGGTGCCTTCCTCTATAG
>CAZOUU010000249.1:0-2472 GCA_964583045.1 uncultured Lachnospiraceae bacterium
CCCTAATCTGAGGAACTGTAATGTGTGACTCATCTATAATAATAAGGAAATCCTCCTTAAAGAAATCTATAAGAGTATGAGGCATTGCACCCGCTGGCAATCTGGATAGCACTCTAGAATAATTCTCTATACCTGAACAAAAGCCTGTCTCCTTAAGCATCTCTATATCAAAATTAGTTCTCTCACTAATACGTTGTGCCTCTAGCAGTTGATCATTCTCCTTGAAATACTTAACTCTATCCTCTAGTTCCTGCTCTATATCCTTAACCGCTGCCTCTATCTTCTCCTGAGATACTACATAATGTGAAGCCGGAAAGATACAGGTATAATTGATACCTCTTTTAATCTCACCCGTAAGAGGATCAAATTCTGTAATCCTATCTATCTCATCTCCAAAAAACTCTATACGAAGTGCATCCTCAAATGTATCCACGGGAATAATCTCTAGCACATCTCCCTTAACCCTAAAAGAACCTCTCTTAAAATCTATCTCACTACGTTCATACTGAATATCAATTAGCTTTCTAATAGCCTCATCTCTATCTATAGTCATACCCTGTCTAAAGGAAACCATCATCTCTTTGTATTCATCCGGATCACCTATACCATATATACAAGAAACACTGGATATAACTATAACATCCTTGCGCTCTATAAGTGCTGCTGTAGCACTATGCCTCAATTTATCTATCTCATCATTAACCGATGAGTCCTTTTCTATAAAGGTATCTGTAGAAGGCACATAGGCTTCTGGTTGATAATAATCATAGTAAGACACAAAATACTCTACCGCGTTATGTGGAAAAAACGTCTTAAACTCACTATATAATTGCGCTGCCAATGTCTTATTGTGAGCAATTATAAGCGTGGGCTTATCAAGCTGAGCTATAACATTCGCCATAGTAAATGTCTTACCAGAGCCAGTAACACCTAACAAGGTCTCAAACTGATTACCCTCCTTAAAGCCCTTAACTAATTCACTTATAGCCTGAGGCTGATCCCCTGTAGGCTCATACTCAGAAACCAATTCAAAAATACCCATATAAATTCACCTTCTATCTCAACACTAATTAATCTCTAGTATTCCTAATATATCCATCTCTATTCTGCATACTACAATCTAGATTATAACAAAGTATATTAAAAAAGTACAGACTAAATCGAATGTTTGTTCTATATTTTTTATCTATTCAATTATCTGATAATATGCTATAATTATTATAATTGCAAGATTTTTAAAGGAGGTTTTATATATGAAAAAACAGACTACCTCGTGGGTATTTTCCGGTATGTGTTTTGCAACCGCTCTACTCCTTTTGGTATATAGCCTAATAGCTTATAATCAATATTTATTTGTGATAATTATTACAGGTATTTTATTCTTAGCCAGCACTTTCTTTATGCTTCGTAATGTGGAATACGCTATTAATAAGCATAATCTAGAGACCAAAACTATGCTTAGCCGAGAATTAGCCGATCTGGCTGACCAGCTTAATGAAGCCACTGATAATCAGCTGAAGATAGCTAAGGCTTCCTACATATGCTCCAAACAAAATGGTACAGCTCTAGAGGATTTAGCCAATGCTAATAAGAATGGCTATAGCCTAATTCTTAATAACCTCAAAGCTATATCTGATGCAGATTTAAAGACTACCAAGCTTTTAATAAAATATAATGATACTAATACTCATAAGCTTATGAGCTGTTTAAACGATAACAAATCTACTCTATCAAATGTATCTGTGCAAGGCTTTGACCAAGTGCAGCAGGACACAGAAAAACTTATATCACAATTACAAGACATTAAATCAGCTATAGCTAATATAGAATTTCCAGAGATTTCAGCATCTACTCCTATGGACTCTTTTGTCCCGTAGGAAGATGCCGGCACTATATATAACGATGTGGCTTTACCTAAAGAAGATGAGAATATAACACTAGAAGCAGAAGCTGAACCTGCTCCACTACCTATAAGTGATGACCCTAACAAACAATTATCCTCTGACGAGATAGCTGCATTATTTGCTGCTATGGGGTAAACGCAATTACATATCTCATATTACAAAAAGGCAGTGAATATACCTCATTGCCTTTTTAATAAAATCGTCCTATGCGTATTCACTTGTCAATTTCTATTATTGCCTAGGTTTTCTCTGAGTATTCTCAAATTTGGTATATTCACCTAACCAGGTAAGTGGTATAGTTCCCGTGGCACCACTTCTGTTCTTAGCTATAATAACTTCAGCTAATCTCTCACGCCTCTTACGCTCTGCCTCATCTATGGTCTGATCCTGAGCACTATAGTAACCCTCTCTAAAGATAAATAAAATAACATCGGCATCCTGCTCAATAGCTCCCGACTCACGAAGATCTGATAATACTGGTCTGTGATCTGGCCTTCCCTCTGCTGCACGATTAAGCTGAGATAAAGCTATAATAGGTATATCCAATTCTCTGGATAAGCTCTTAAGT
>CAZOUU010000250.1:0-2403 GCA_964583045.1 uncultured Lachnospiraceae bacterium
CCTAAGGATATAGATGCTATAGACTATATTATAGTAAATGGTGCTGAATGTGAGCCTTATCTTACATCTGATTATAGAAGAATGTTAGATAGAACGGATAAGCTTATAGATGGTTTATCTATAGTACTTACATTGTTTCCTAAGGCAAAGGGTATATTTGCTATAGAGGATAATAAACCAGATGCAATCAAGCTTATAACCGAAAAGACAAAAGATATAGCTAATATAGAGGTTCATGCACTAAAGACTAAATATCCACAAGGTGCTGAGAGACAGCTAATAGCTGCTAACACAGGACGAGAGATTAATTCTAAGATGCTGCCTGCAGATGCTGGTTGTATAGTACATAATATAGATACTATATATTCTATCAGCAGAGCTATTAGAGAGGGAATGCCACTTATAGACAGGTTAGTTACAGTAACAGGAGATGCAATAGCTGATCCCTGCAATATATTAGTTAGAACAGGAACTTCTATTAGTGAATTAATAGAAGTGGCAGGAGGATATAAAGATAAAGAACCAGAGAAGATTATATCTGGTGGTCCTATGATGGGTAAGGCATTATTCAGCCTAGATGTACCAGTTACTAAGGGAGTATCTGCTATATTATGTATGACTTGTGATGAGGTGGCAGCCTGTGAGCCTAGTAATTGTATAAGATGTGGTAGATGTCTAGAGGTGTGCCCAAGTCATGTTATGCCAGCTAAACTATCTGTATTAGCTACACATAATAATATAGATGCTTTTGTAGAAAATGGTGGTATGGAGTGTTGCGAATGTGGTTGTTGTTCTTATATATGTCCAGCAAAGAGACCTCTCACTCAGACTATATCAGGAACTCGTAAACAGGTATTAGCAAATAAAAAGAAATAGGAGGTGACACAGTGGAAAATATGAAGATTTCATCATCTCCACATATAAGAGATGATAATACTACAGGATTTATTATGTTAGATGTTATTATTGCACTATTGCCAGCAACTATATTTGGTGTATATACATTTGGATATAGAGCATTAGAAATTATAGCAGTAACTATTGTGTCATGTGTATTGTTTGAATTATTATATCAGGTAATTATGAGAAGAAAAGTAACTGTTACAGATTTTAGTGCTGTAGTTACAGGACTTTTATTAGCATTAAATTTACCAGTAGGTGTGCCTTTATGGTTACCTATACTAGGTAGTGCATTTGCTATTATTATTGTAAAACAGATATTTGGTGGATTAGGTCAGAATTTTATGAATCCAGCACTTGCGGCAAGATGCTTTTTACTTATTTCTTTTACTGGAAGGATGACTACATTTACATATGACGCGGTTACTACAGCTACTCCTTTGCAGATATTAAAGACTGGAGGAGAAGTAAATGTACTAAATATGTTTCTAGGAGGTATTCCGGGAACTATAGGTGAGACCTCAGCATTGGCTTTAATAGTAGGTGGATTATATCTTATTATTAAAAAGATTATATCTATTAGAATTCCACTTTTTTATATAGGTACATTTGCCATATGTATTATGATTTATGCTTTATGTAATGGCCAGGGCTTAGATTGGTATTTCTTAGCGGCACATCTATGTGGTGGAGGATTAATGCTTGGGGCATTCTTTATGGCTACTGATTATGTAACTAGCCCAGTTACTCCTAGAGGTAAGCTTATATTTGGAATTATACTTGGTGTATTAACCTTTGTATTTAGAATATTTGGTGGCTCAGCAGAAGGAGTATCTTATGCTATTATATTTACCAATCTTTTAGTCCCACTTATAGAAAAATATACAGCACCTAGACGTTTTGGAGAGGGGGCTGAGATACATGAATAAAACTATAATAAAAGATACATTAGCATTATTTATTATAACCATTGTAGCAGGTATATTCTTAGGCTTGGTATATGAGGTTACAAAGGAACCTATAGCTACACAAAATGCTATTAGAAAAGAAAAAGCTTACAAAGAGGTTATGGAAACTGCAGATAGTTTTAAGGAATATGCTTTGGAGGAAGGGGACGTTACAGAGTTTCTAGCTAAGAAAGGCTATGATGCCTCTATAGATGAGGTGATGGTGGCAGTTGATTCATCAGATAAAGAAATAGGTCATGTATTAACTATAACCTCATATGAAGGCTATGGTGGAGATATTACGTTTGCTATGGGTATTGACTCAGATGGTACTGTAAAAGGCATATCTATGTTATCTATTAGTGAGACTGCAGGCCTCGGTATGAAGGCTAAGGAAGAAGAATTTACTAATCAATTTAAAGATAAGAATGTAGAATTATTTACTTATACTAAGTCTGGATCATCTAATGATAGTGAGATAGATGCTTTGAGTGGTGCTACTATAACCACAAATGCAGTAACCAATGGAGTTAATGCAGGTAAAGCATATATATCT
>CAZOUU010000251.1:0-2401 GCA_964583045.1 uncultured Lachnospiraceae bacterium
TATATCAGGTAATACAGGAACTCAATATGAAGCTAAGGGCTGGGGAACAGAAAGTGGTAGCATGTCTAATTTGTTGCCAGGAGATATTATATGTAAGAGTGGAGATGGACCTAAACCTGGACATTGCTTTATTGTTGTAGGTACTTGTTCAGATGGTAGTGTGGTACTAGCTCATTCTACTAATTCAGGTAGAGGTGCTGAGCTTAATGGTATTGGATATGGTTCACAAGCACAACAATTAGCTAAACGCTATATGACGACATATTGTCCATTAAACTATACGGGTCCCTCAGATACATATAGTGTAAATAGATCTTATTTGGACTCTTATACTAGTCACTTTACTTGGTCAACAGGTTTAATAGAAGATCCAGAAGGTTATAGAAATATGTCAGCCGATGAGGTATTAGCAGATTTATTTGCAAAATAACATAGAGTAGTAAGGAGATTTATGAGCAATAGATTAGTTATTACGCATTACAATGATAAATTATTATACGCATATATAGAAGATGATATGCTAACAGAGCTCTCTACGGAGGGCTCTGTTAGTGTGTTAGGAAATGTATATGTAGGTTTAGTTACTAATATAGTAAAGAATTTAAATGCTGCATTTGTATTGTATGATGATAACAATATGTGCTTTTATAGCTTGGATAATCATCATATATTTCTTAATAATAAGAATACGGATAAGGTATGTGAAGGAGATTATGTACTAGTTCAGATAGAAAAGGAAGGCAGAGGCGATAAAAAAGCAGTTGCCACCTCTAATATTACTTTAAAAAGTGAGAATCTTATATTAGATTTAACTGGGAAAATAGGTATATCTAGTAAGATAACGGAAATCTCTAAAGTAGAAGAATATAAGACTTTCTTTAAAAATAAGCTAACTAATACTAATTATGGCTTAATAGTTAGAACATCTGCTGTAAATATCACCCTAGAAGCTCTTAGTACAGAACTAGATGAGCTTATAACTAAGATGGAGCATTTGCTTCAGACGGCTAGGCATAGTGTGTGTAAAAAAATGATATATTCTGAAAGTGTAGTTATAAAACACATATTAGAATATGGAAATGATAGAATAGATAAAATAATTACAGATATACCTAATGTATATAATGACATAATAGATAGTGAATATACATTTTCAAAGGTGGAGTTATATGAGGATGATACTATTAGCTTAATGTCTCTTTATAATCTTAATAAAGAGATAGGTAATGTCCTAAGTAAGAAGGTATGGCTTAAATCGGGAGGCTTTCTTATAATTGAGCAAACGGAAGCTATGGTGGTTATCGATGTGAATTCTGGTAAGGCTATAGATAAGAAAAATAGGGAAGAAAATATATTAAAGGTTAACCTAGAGGCAGCTACTGAGATTGCCAGACAATTAAGACTTAGAAACCTATCTGGAATTATTATTATAGATTTTATTAATATGAATTATGCAGATAATATGAATAGATTAATAGAACAAGTAAAGATAGATATAAGTAAAGATAAAATCAAAACTAATTTTATAGAGATGACTAAGTTAAACTTAGTTGAACTTACTAGAAAAAAGGTGCGTTTATCCTTTGAAGAACAAGTAAAAAAATAGTAAAAATATATTGACATAATATGGTGTGAGTGATATTATACTATGGTATGCCGCACAACGAGGTTTAAAGATACATATGAATATATTTCATAATAGTTCACCGTAGTTGGCGAGTAATGATAATAGGAACAGGTGGAAAGCAGTACAAGGTAGCTGAAGGTGATATCATTAAAGTTGAAAAGCTTAATGTAGAAGCTGGTAAAGATGTAACATTTGATAATGTTATAGCTATCAATAATGATTCTGATTTATTATGTGGAGATGCAGTAGCTAAGTCTAGTGTTAAGGCTTCAGTTGTCGGCGATGGCAAAGGTAAAAAAGTTATCGTATACAAGTATAAGAGAAAAACTGGCTATCACAAAAAACAAGGTCATAGACAACCATTTACAAAGGTTAAGATTGAAGCAATTAATGCTTAATTAGGACTAGATTATGATTAAGGTAACTGTTTATAAAGACAATAAAGATTTATATAGAGGTTTCCATTTCATAGGACATGCCGAATATGATGATATCGGCGAAGATGTTGTATGTAGCGGTGTTTCAGCATTGGTTATTACAACGATTAATTCACTAGAGATGCTTACAGATGCAGTATTTGATATGGATAGTGATGCTGAGTTAGGCGAAGTTAAGGTAACTTTTACCAAGGACTTGTCAAAGGATGCACAGTTACTATTAAAATCATTAATTATTGGTGTTCAAGGCATAGCTGATGAGTATGGTACAGATTATGTTAGATTACTCTTTGAGGAGGTGTAATATTATGATGACAATGAACCTTCAATTTTTCGC
>CAZOUU010000252.1:0-2388 GCA_964583045.1 uncultured Lachnospiraceae bacterium
ATACAATTCTTATTATCAAAATAATCATGTTGATCCCCATATAATTTTTCTTTTCTTAAATATAACAAAATTTCTATATCTTTTACTGGTTCTATATTATCATGTTTTATTCCATAAAAATCTCCGTAAAATACACATGGATATCCACCCTGTCTAAGCAAAGTAATAGCATATGCATGTGGTTTAAACCAATTATTTACAAAGGATTCTAGTGCCTGTCCCGGCTGGGTATCATGATTATCTACAAATGTAACAGCATGGGTAGGATTCTCAGCTACTAAACTACCATCTAGTATCTTACGTAAATCATATCCTTCACCATCTTTAGAAGCATAGTGAAAATTAAAGTGTAATGGTACATCAAATAAACTCATAACACCATTAACCTCTTTTAGATAATTTTCCATAGCCCCTACCTGTTTATGCCAATACTCTCCCACTACAAACATATCCATGCCTGTATATTCTCTCATAGCTGGTACCCAGTCTCTATAGAAATCTGCTTTTATATGTTTTACTGCATCTAATCTAAATCCACTAACACCCGTCTGGTCATAATACCATTTACCCCAAGTAGTTAACTCATCTATAACCTCTTTGTTGTCAAAATCTATATCTGCCCCCATAAGATAATCATAATTTCCGTTTTCATTATCTACATGATTTTCCCAATTCTTACCTTTAAACAAGTATATGCTATTCTTCTTAGTTGTATCATCCCAATCTGTACCATCAAAATGGGTATGATTCCAGGTGAATTTAGAATACTTACCCTTTCTTCCTGGAAAATTAAATATAGTCCATACTTCTATATTCTCTTCTCCCGAGGTAGTTACCTCTCTATTATCACCTCTGCATTCGATAGCAGAGACCAGTTCTTTATCATCTGCACCTATCTTATGGTTAAGTACTATATCTGCATATACCTCTATGCCTTCTTTTTTACAAGCCTTTATAGCTTTTATGTATTCTGCCTTTGTACCATACTTAGTAGGTATACTACCCTTTTGATTAAATTCACCTAAGTCATACAAATCATACGCAGTGTATCCTACACCATGCACACCATTTGCACCCTTATAAGCTGGTGGCAGCCATAGTGCTGTAATACCTGCTTCATTCAATTTTTTTGCATCATTAGCTAATTTATTCCATAATGATGCATCTTCCTCTAAATACCATTCAAAATACTGCATCATAGTTCCATTTATACTCATAATATATACCCTCCTATACTTCTTAAATGCATACTCTTTTATTATCCTACAAAATATGCTTTTTTTCAATGTAAAATATTCTATGATATTATGCAAATTCTATAATATGACTTGTTATAAAGGGGATAAATTTAGTATACTAATATAATACAGGAGGTAATTATTATGATTTCTGATAAATACAATCATTATATACACAAAAAGCTTAATGAAGATAGCACCCTTGCAGATATAGCCAAGCATCCCATCGGACATGACCTGTTACAAAAGATTTCTATGTTTACATTAAAAAGTGACAAGCTATTAGACAGTAAGCTTTTAAGCAATCTATCCCTTAAAACTATCTCCAATCATACTGAACATATATTAGAAAAGGATTTCTTTCAATCATTTTTTACTCTAGTTAATTCAGATATTCATATGCCTCATATTAGACCTACTATAACACCTGCTTGGTGGAAGGAAGCCGTATTCTATCAGATATATCCTAGGATGATTTCCAAGGTAAATAACGAGCCTCGCTATAAAAAGGCTGTAGCTACCTTACTAGCTACATTGCAGATGACTTTAAAGGGAACTCCTTTTATATATCAAGGTGAAGAGATAGCTATGGAGAATATCCCTTTTAATAGTATAGATGAAATAGAGGATGTAGAAAGCATAAATATGTATAATAAATACCTTGAGACTATGTCAACGGACGAAGCCTTTAGCAAGATATTAGCTGGTACTAGAGACCATGCCCGAGCTATGCTTAATTGGGACGATATTCATAAGCAATTACAAGCTATGTGATACTTACTATCAGCCATATCAAGCTATTATATGGAAGATATGCAGAAATACGGATACCATAAAATCCACTATTTCGTCAGACAGAAAATTACAATAACAGGGGGAAAGAAATGAAAATACTAATAACATCAGATTTATATCTGCCATCAGTAAACGGAGTTGTTACTTCCGTACTTAATCTTATCGAAGAACTAGAGAAAAAGGGACACGAGGTACGAGTGCTTACTATATCCAGTGGTCATCACTCATATAGAGAAGGATTGGTCTATTATGTTAGATCTATACCTCTTAATCTATATCCTGGCATTAGATTACCTTACTCCTACCATAATAGCTATATAGACGAGCTTATATCCTGGAAACCAGATATAATACA
>CAZOUU010000253.1:0-2341 GCA_964583045.1 uncultured Lachnospiraceae bacterium
CATCTTATATATCCTTCTTTATATTCCAACAATGATTAACTGGTCCACTACCTTTACCTAGATTTATATCATGTTTAATAGCTTGAGATAAATATGTTTTAGCTCCTACTATAGCTTCCTCCATATTATACCCTTCTGCTAAGTAACAGGCTATAGCCGAAGATAATGTACAGCCTGTGCCGTGGGTATTTTCTGATTCTATCCTATCTCCATTTATCCATATAGCTTTCCCCTTAACATATAACAAATCATTGGCGGCAGAAACCATATGTCCACCCTTTATTAAAATAGCTCCCTTGTATTTTTCTGCTATGGTTCTAGCCGCTACTTCCATATCCGTCGTGGTTTCTATATGAACTCCTGATAATATCTGTGCCTCAGGTATATTAGGTGTTATAAGAGTTGCTAGAGGAATAAGGGACTCAATAAGGCTCGACTCAGCCTCCTGTTCTAACAATGTACATCCACTAGTTGATACCATAACTGGATCTAAAACTATATATTTAGGTTTATACTTATCTAGAAGCTTTGCTATAATAATAATAGCTTCTCTATTAGCTACCATACCTATCTTTACTGCATCCGGAAATATATCTGTAAATACAGCCTCTAATTGAGCTTCTATATTTGCTGGTGTAATGCTCTCTATGTCACTTACACCCATAGTATTTTGTGCAGTAATTGCTGTAATTACACTCATACCATAAGCCCCTAGTGCTGTCATAGTCTTTAAATCCGCTTGTATTCCTGCTCCGCCACTAGAATCCGAGCCCGCTATGGTTAATACCTTTTTAATCATCTACTTACTCCTAACATATCCTCTATCATATTTAGCGTCTTAGCTTTTTGTAGAGCTAGCAGCATTAGAAATCCTAACGCTGAACCTCCTATGGTACTAACCGAAAATGGCAACACATATGCAAATAAAGCTGCCTGCTTTCCTAATAGCAAAACCGCTATGGGATATGCTATTAAGCCTCCTAGTATACCAGTTCCTATAACCTCTCCTACGGCTGTAGCTAATAGTTTAAAGGTTCCTGAGCATTTAGCATTATTGATTTGCATATATACTATGGAGCTAAGCAAGGCTCCTATCATGCTTCCCGGAAATGCTAACAACGTGCCTGTACCCATAAGATTTCTTATAAGAGAGGTACAAAATGCTATAGATACAGCATATCCCGGTCCTAATATAACAGCCGCCAATACATTTACAAGGTGTTGTATAGGAAAGCACCTAGATGCACCTATGGGTATTGAAAACCCAGATAAGGCCACAGTCAACGCAATTAGCATACCAGCAATAGTCATTTTTTTAATGTTAAGCTTCATATGTATACCTCTTTCTTATCATTCATCAAATATAGATACGATTTCACCATCTAATATTCTGTTCATATTTTTCACTGCACAGAAATTACCACACATAGTACAAGTATCTTCCTTTTCTGGCTTTGATTCTTCCCTATAGCTTCTGGCCTTTTCAGGATCTAGACATAGCTCAAACATAGTCTTCCAATCCAGTTCTTTTCTAGCCTTGCTCATCTTATAATCTAACTCTTTAGCACCCTTTACGCCCTTGGCTATATCTGCTGCGTGAGCCGCTATCTTAGATGCTATAATACCTTCCTTTACATCCTCTAAGGTTGGTAGTCTTAGATGTTCTGCCGGTGTTACATAACATAAAAATGACGCCCCATAAGTAGCTGCTATAGCTCCTCCTATAGCCGAAGTTATATGGTCATATCCTGGTGCAATATCAGTAACTAAAGGTCCTAATACATAAAAAGGTGCACCCATACATATAGTTTGTTGTATTTTCATATTTGCTTCTATCTGATCAAGTGGCATATGTCCTGGTCCTTCTATCATAACCTGAACATTTTTCTTCCATGCTCTCTTTGTTAATTCTCCTAATACAATTAATTCTTCTATCTGAGATATGTCTGTAGCATCATTTATAGAACCTGGTCTACAAGCATCGCCAAGGCTTAAGGTTACATCATATTTCTCACATATATCTAATATCTCATCGTAATGCTCATAAAAAGGATTCTCATTTCCAGTCATCTCCATCCAGGCAAATATAATAGAACCACCACGAGATACTATATTTGTTAATCTCTTGGCATCTTTAAATCTCTTGGCCGTATTACGATTTATGCCACAATGAATAGTCATAAAATCTACTCCGTCTTCAGCATGCATCTTAACTATATCTAACCATTCCTCAGTTGTTATATCCTTTAATGCCTTGTGGTAATATACCACTGCATCATATATAGGTACTGTTCCTATAATTGCAGGACACTCTGTAGTTAATTTTTTTCTAAAAGTTCTA
>CAZOUU010000254.1:0-2338 GCA_964583045.1 uncultured Lachnospiraceae bacterium
TCATTAAATACCTTACCACTTATATATTCTACGGCATCTGCACCATATCTGCGATTAACTACTACATCCGCATACACCTGTATGTTTTTATCATGTAATGCCTTAATAGCCTCTAGGTATTCCTCTTTTGTGCCATACTTGGTAGGAACACTGCCCTTTTGATTAAACTCTCCCAAATCATAGCTGTCATATACTTTATATCCATTATCCTCTACACCATCAGCTCCCTTATAGGCTGGTGGGCACCACACTGCAGTTACTCCCATAGTCTTTAATTTATTAGCATCTCCCTTTAACTTAGCCCATAGAGTATGGTCACATGGTAAATTATTCTCAAAATACTGCATAATCAATCCATTATTTTTCATCAATAATACCCCCTAATCAATCTCGTATATATGTATACCACTGTCTATAGTATAACAAATAATTGACACTAAATCTACTTTATACGTACATACATTTATCTACATTTTTAATCTTATTTTACTAGTACCTGACGGATTACTAGTTGCTCCTTCATTTGAGTTATCTATATCTACTCTGTCATCTATATTCAGAATATCTATTATATCCAATATCTCCTTGATGTCATTATAAGCTCTAGAGACTTCTGCTTGTACATTAATCTTCTTTGATTCCTTAATTTCAAATGCACCCTCTATACCATGCCTTAATACAAATACCTTTTTACCATTAAATTTTAAATATATTTCTCCATGCCCGCTAAGCCTTTGTATGTATTCCATAAATTGGGGTGTTATCAAGTAAAAAGCCGAATGTTCATCTCTAGCATATACATCAAATTTATTATTAAACTCTACATTCTCCATAGATATCTTGCTCATTCCTTTTACATATGCATAGTTATATCCCTTTTGAGTTATAACCACCTCGCCATATATGTCTGTCGGAAAATCAAACTCTGCTAATCTACCCCTCATCAAAGAAACCGTTTTTCTGTTTTTACTGCTACCTGTAGTATAAGATACCGATATATCTGATTGCCTAAATCCTACTCCTTTATAGGTACTCATTATTAAATCTTCTGACCTGAAGGAATTCCATGATCTATATAACAGCTGATTTTCTCTTAAGTCCTCTTCTTTGAATCCATCCTCTGGGAAGTACTTAAAATCTCCAAAATGAGTTCTTAATACTACATTTACTATGCTCTTCTTATACTCTGCTACATACAATCTACTATTACATGCATACCTAACAAATAAAAAAAATGACAAGGCAATTAAGCCAACAAATGCAAGTCTTCCTAATGGTTCAATAAAAGCGTTATTAGCTATCAATTCATTAAGTGGATCTTTAAATATTACACATACAGCTATTGCTAAACATAGAGGTAGTGCTGATATATTTCTATAAAATATTGTTTTCTTTCTATAAGGCTCTAGCACTGCCATTATATCTTCTTCTCTCCCTTTAAAATCTACCATGGCTCTATTCTCCTTTAATCTTATCTTTAGTTACTAGCTGCTGCTTCATCTGGTTCTTTAATACATCTCATTATTACTACGGATACTATACCAAATATAACTGCTGCTACTATACATATAGTTTCATGAGCTAGCATATCCTCCGTAATTACAGCATCTACAAGAAAACTTAAGCCATTTATACCCATATGTAGTAGTATAGTAGTCAATATAGATTTAGTTTTTATAGCTACATATCCAAGCACTAGACCTATAACAAATGCATATATACCTTGTACTAATTGCATATGGTATAAACCAAATAGAGCGGCTTGAAGTATATTAGCTGCCATAAGAGGTGCATATTTTTTCATCAGCCTCATAGTAATACCTCTAAACATACACTCTTCTGCTATAGGAGCAAGTATTACTGTAGTAATAATTGTAGGAATATTAACTGCACCTACTAAGCCTTCCATATGCTTCATATAATCTGTATATACATTTCCCATATGTGGCAATATGGCATTAAGTAACAATGTAATAGTAAGTTGAACTGTTGCTGCTAACATTATAATCTTTACTATATTCCATATATTCATAGATACCTTAAGATGAGATTTATCTTCCTTCCTTACAAGTATAAAATACCATATAGCAAAAACTATGAATTCTACACCTATAACCACCATAGTAAGTATACTACTTGACATTCCTGGCGTAGATAATTCCTCTTGTATCTGGATGATAAAATTAGGATCTCGGGCTAATTCTGCTGAACCTCCCATCCTATATACCATATATATCACAACAGCAACCATAGTTACCCCTAATTGTAAGGCTATACCTATTATCACTGGTAATATACTTAGTAATCCATATAAAAATTTCTTTCTCGTTGTCTCCAT
>CAZOUU010000255.1:0-1769 GCA_964583045.1 uncultured Lachnospiraceae bacterium
ACCGCTTTTTATCTCTTTGAGAACTGTGGTGCACGACGTGCAGCCTTTAAACCTGGTTTCTTTCTTTCTTTCATTCTTGGGTCACGAATTAAGTAACCGGCTTTCTTAAGGATTGGACGATATTCGTCTGAATCTACCTGTAATAAAGCTCTTGATATACCGTGTCTGATCGCACCAGCTTGTCCAGTAAATCCCCCACCACGTACATTTACTAATACATCATATTTATCTTTAGTTGATGTAGCCACTAATGGTTGGTTAACGATAACTTTTAATGTATCAAGTCCGAAGTACTCTTCCATATCTTTTTTATTTATAGTAATCTTACCTGTTCCAGGTACTAAATATACTCTTGCAACACTACTTTTTCTTCTACCAGTTCCGTAATACTTTGTTGTTTTAGCCACTATTTTAGTCCTCCTTATTAATATTTAATCTCTAATACTTTTGGTTGTTGAGCTGCATGTGAATGCTCTGAACCTGCATATACGTGAAGTTTTGTAATCATACTTCTTCCTAAAGGACCTTTTGGAAGCATACCCTTGATTGCTAGATATAATACATCTTCAGGTTTCTTATTCATCTTTTCTCTTAATGTAGTCTCTCTCATACCACCTACATACTCTGAGTGATTGTAATAAATCTTCTGATCTAACTTATTACCAGTAATCTTAATCTTCTCTGCATTGATGATAATTACATTATCACCTGTATCCATATGTGGAGTATAAATAGGTTTGTTCTTACCTCTTAATATATTTGCTATCTCTGATGCTAAACGTCCTAATGTATGTCCTGTAGCGTCTACTACATACCATTCTCTTTCAATTGTTGATGGGCTCGCCATAAAACTCTTCATGGAATATCCTCCTTAAAATCTAATAATTTATATGAAATATACTTTTACCGGGGCTTGGTTAAGTACATATTCTTACTGTCACAGTTTTATATTATATTATAAAGCTTATACATTGTCAATAAATTCTTTAATTAAATCCTATAAATATTCAATATTCACCAAGGTTAAACCATTTGCTGGTGCTTTATGTCCAGATTTGGCTCTATCTAGTGCCTCTAATATATCCTTTACCCTCTCTGGTGGGTATACTCCCATACCTACTCTAAGCAGTGTACCTACTATGATTCTTACCATATTATATAGAAATCCATTGCCTGTAATAATTATCTTTATAAATTCTCCATCTCTGCTTACATCCAGTTTGTATAATGTCCTAACTGTATTCACTACTTGGGTATTGCTAGAGCAAAAGCTTTTAAAATCATGCTCTCCTAATAAATAATTTGCTCCTTCTTGCATCTTATCTACATCCAATCTATAGTATACAAAATAGCTATATAATCTCTCTGTTGGTTTTGGAAATTGACAGTTTAGTATCTTATATTCATAGGTCTTTACTGTATCACAATATCTCGGATGGAAATCTAATGACACCTCTTCTGATTCCTGTATTCTTATATCCTCTGGCAGTCTCTGATTAAGTGCATAAGAAAACTTCTCAGATGGTATATTTGAGTCTGTATCAAATACTGCTACATTTCCTAGAGCATGTACCCCAGAGTCTGTTCTGCTGGCTCCTATGACGGTTATAGGCTCTCCTGTTAGCTTACTCAAAGCTTTATTCAAAACTTCTTCTATAGTTATACCATTGGGTTGAATCTGCCACCCACAATAATTTGTACCATCATAGGCAATTACTAATTTTACTCTCTTCATATTCTCTCTCCACTAAAATATAGCTACAATTACT
>CAZOUU010000255.1:1779-2332 GCA_964583045.1 uncultured Lachnospiraceae bacterium
GCTAATTATCTCCCCATCCACTTTTGCCAGGATTCTTTTTTCCTCTTCAGTCTCATTAACTCTTATTATGCCGCAACTTGTTATAAAAATAACAGTTAAGACAATAGCTACAATTACTATTATTCCTGCCATATACGCTGCTAGTATTAAATACATACAGGTATCGCCACCTTTGTACACTAAAGGCTTTAGCTTAGTTCTCCCAGCTCCTCCTCTATAGCATCTAGCATCCATAGCTAGTGCTAAATCATTTGCTCTTCGTATAGCAGATATAAATAGTGGAATAACAATAGGGGTCATGGCTTTTAGTCTTACAAATATATTTCCATTGTTTATCCTTGCACCTCTTGCCATCTGTGCCTTCATTATCTTATCTAATTCTTCTATTAATATAGGAATAAATCTAAGTGCAATACACATCATCATAGCTATCTCATGAACAGGTATTTTTAAGTTGTTTAACCCTCTAAACGCCTTCTCTATTCCATCTGTTAACTGATTCGGGGTTGTAGTGTACGTCATAATGGAAGATCCTATAATAAGCAATGTCAAG
>CAZOUU010000256.1:0-2327 GCA_964583045.1 uncultured Lachnospiraceae bacterium
CATACCGTGAACCATAGCAGCCTCTTCTAAAGATTCTCCCTGTGCTGATGGACATCCCACACAATGCATACCAGACGCCATTAAGATAGCTGCATTACCTGGATCTGCTGCTATTATCTCACCTATAAGCATATTTTTATAAATAACTGTTGCCATATTATAATTCCTCCTATTTCTTTTTGTAGACTAAATTATAATACATAATGTTCCGACTTTCAAGCTATTCTATTACGATACGCCCATAAAAACTATAGCAATGGTTGCTACTATATATACTACAAATGGCCATACCACACTTCCTACCTTGCTCCTTCTTACAAAGAAATATGCTACTTGAAAAAATACAGCACATACTATTAGTCCGATAGCTTTTGTGCCACCTGCATTAATCAATATAGCATCTACCAACATAGCTATAGTAGCAGCTGCATTTAATAAGTATATAGCTACTATTGCTGCAACATTTCCTGGGTCTATGACAAAGAACGTCAATAACGCTATAAGCGCTGCAAACAATATACCCCATATAACTAATAAGCTTATGTCATCTGCCTCTAGC
The DNA here is from genome assembly GCA_964583045.1 of uncultured Lachnospiraceae bacterium. Lineage (GTDB taxonomy): Bacteria > Bacillota > Clostridia > Lachnospirales > Lachnospiraceae > JAVBSN01. The sequence continues at coordinate 560 of CAZOUU010000256.1, forward strand.
CCTGATGTGGATTGATTACGGCTTTCTACACCTTTTACTGCATCTCCAGATATCACATACGGGGAATCATCATACATCATATCAGCATTATAATACCTACTGTCTCCATATAAATCCTGATTGCTATTTCCTACATATGTATTGTTTTCATTATCCTCCGGTCCTTTATCCCCTGACATTTTAAATTCCATATAACACCCTCCTCGAAACAAACATTTTTCTCAACTCAAGATTATACCATAGATGTATTGTTACTTCCAGCTACTATCTACAACATATTGTGTATACAATTTTCCATTTCCCTAAAGCCTTGTTTTTACAAGGTTTTTACATTTTTTATAATTTTTTACTTTCAAAATGTACCTAAAAAAGTACAAAATCTTCGCTCAAATGAATTGACGTGTATACAATCTCGACCTATAATAAGAACATAGACAAAGATAGATATTTTTCTATCACTAACAGATAACTATATGCCATATTTTTAGATGTATTATTATCTGCAACTATTAATATTTTTAAGGAGGACATTTTAATGAGATCAGAATGGAATGGTTTCGAAGGTGGTTTATGGGAAAAGAATGTAGAAGTTCGTGAGTTTATTCAGAAAAACTACACACCATATGAAGGTGATGATTCTTTCCTTTGTGGACCAACACAGAACACAAATGATTTATGGGCACAGGTTATGGACTTAACTAAGAAAGAGAGAGAGCAGGGTGGAGTTCTTGATATGGATACTAAGATTGTATCTACATTAACTTCTCACGGTGCTGGTTATCTTAACAAAGATAAAGAGACTATAGTTGGTTTCCAGACAGATAAGCCTTTCAAGAGAGGTATGAATGTATACGGCGGTTTACGTATGGCCATGAAAGCTTGCGAAGACAACGGATACAAAGTAGACGAAGAAGTTGTAGATTTCTTTGCTAAACACAGAAAAACACATAATGAAGGTGTATTTGATGTATATGATGCAGAAATCAGAGCATGTCGTTCTAACCACATAATCACTGGTCTTCCAGATGCTTATGGTCGTGGACGTATCATCGGCGATTATAGAAGAGTTGCTCTTTATGGTACAGATTTCTTAATCAAAGATAAGCTTGCACAAAAAGAATCCTTCGGTAGAGTATACACAGATGATGTAATCCGTGGCAAAGAAGAGACTTCTGAGCAAATCAAAGCATTAAAAGAGTTAACTAAGATGGCTGCAGAGTATGGTTTTGATATTTCTGTACCAGCTAAAGATGTTAAAGAAGCTATCCAATGGACATACTTTGGTTACCTTGGTGCTGTTAAAGAGCAAAATGGTGCGGCAATGTCACTTGGTCGTACAGCTACTTTCATCGATATCTATGCAGAGAGAGATTTAGCTGCTGGTAAATATACTGAGGAGCAAATCCAAGAGTTCGTTGATCACTTCATTATGAAGTTAAGACTTGTTAAATTTGCACGTACTCCTGAGTACAATCAGATATTCGCTGGAGATCCAGTATGGGTAACTGAGTCATTAGGTGGTATGGGTGTTGATGGACGTACATTAGTTTCTAAGATGTCTTTCCGTTACTTAAATACATTAAACAACTTAGGTACAGCTCCAGAGCCAAACTTAACAGTATTATGGTCTACAAGACTTCCTATGGGATGGAAACAATTATGTGCTAAGATGTCAATCAAATCTTCTTCTATTCAATACGAGAATGATGATTTAATGAGACCAACACACGGTGATGATTATGGTATCGCATGTTGCGTATCTTCAATG
>CAZOUU010000257.1:0-2325 GCA_964583045.1 uncultured Lachnospiraceae bacterium
TTCTCTTGCTCTATCTGGTCTAAAGTTAAAGAATATAACTGAATCATTTGCCTTAACTGTAGCCACTGGTGTGCCATTTTCAGTTATAACTGTAGGCATAACAAACTCATCGTTTTTATTTTCAGCGTATGAAGCAGCTACTGCCTCGATAGGATCTGTAGCGGTATTACCCTCACCTTTAACTAAAGTATTATAAGCAAGCTCAACTCTATCCCATCTATTATCTCTATCCATAGCATAATAACGACCTGATATAGAAGCTATCTTACCTACTCCTATCTCCTTCATCTTATTAACTAATTCTGTAACAAATTCCTTACCTGATGTAGGGGCTGTATCACGTCCATCTAAAAATGCGTGTACATATACTCTATCAAGGCCTTCCTTTTTAGCAAGCTCTAATAATGCATATAAATGTGTATTATGGCTATGAACACCACCATCTGATAATAAACCAAATAAATGCAAATCTGAATTAGTCTCTTTTGCATTCTTTACAGCCTTTAATAATGCAGCATTTTCAAAGAAATCTCCATCTTCAATTAATTTTGTTATCTTAGTAAGCTCTTGATATATAATACGGCCTGCACCGATATTCATATGACCTACCTCCGAGTTACCCATCTGACCATCTGGAAGGCCAACCGCTAACCCACTAGCATATCCTTTTTGAAATGGACATTCAGCCATTAACTTATCCATATTTGGGGTGTTAGCCATAGCTATAGCATTACCCTCTGTCTTATCATTAAGTCCATATCCGTCTAGTACCATTAAAACTACTGGTTTTATACTCATCTTATATTCTCCTTCATAATAAATTATTCTTCCTTAGTCCTAATATATTTTAACAAATAGAAAATATATTGCAATACCTATACAACTACAAATTTACAAGTATTTCTTTAGCTTTTTCTACAATATATAATTTATTGCCTTTTTCAATGCTTATCTCTAAATATTCTTTTGACTTATCTAAATCATTTTTCTCTTTGTATAGAATACCTAATGCATATGCAAACTTAGTTCTCATACAATTAGTTTCGGCACTCTCTAAATGTGCTTTATAATAATCTATTCTATCCTCTAGAGACAAATCCTGTATATTTAATCTGTACGACTCTCCCTCTAGTATTCTTATTATGCTAGCTCTGTTCTTATCTGACATATTTTCTGTCTCAGCTACAATACTATCATATATATGCCTAGCTGTTTCCATATCACCTTTATCTATATATGCATCTACTAAATTACTTTTTATATAAATGTTTACATTACTTTTCTTACCTGTATCATCTTCTATAACTGCATTTCCTAGTTCTATAGCCCTATCTATCTCACCCAACTCAATGAGTCCCAAACACATATTATTTTTTAATACATTATCATATTTGTGTTGATTAGGATTCTTACTAGTATTAGTTTTCAATCTCTCATTAATGTAAATAACATATTCCTCAGGATCACAATTATCAAACAATGCCTTTCCTGCCTTTATCTGTCTATCAGCAGCTACCATATTAAGATGACTATTATAACCAAGTGCAAACAATAGTTCAACTATCATTATAATAAATATTAACATTATAGCATCTGCTCTAGTGCTGCTATACTTAGCTATATATATCATACCTATAGCCAAAGTTATTAATGAAATAATACTAATCACTATATTCAAAAGCTTATACTTTTTAGTCAAATCTTCATAATAAAATACCATACATTCTCCTAATCTATAATTAATAAAATATATAAGGAATAACTACAGTACCAGTTATTCCTTATATATTACAACTTCATTGCAAATAAGTTTTTATCTATTTGTAATTAACGATACTTCCAAAATCAGCCTTTAATGAAGCACCACCAACTAAGCCACCATCAATGTTTGGTTTAGCAAGTAATTCAGCGGCATTTCCAGCATTCATAGATCCGCCGTATTGAATACGAACAGCATCTGCTGTAGCTTCGTCATATACTTCTGCAATACACTCACGTATAGCTTTACATACTTCTTCAGCTTGTTCTGAAGTAGCTGTCTTACCAGTACCTATAGCCCAGATTGGTTCATAAGCTATAACCATAGATTTAACCTGCTCAGCAGTTATGTCTTTAAGGTCACTCTTAATTTGAGTACGGATAAAGTCTATAGTAATACCCATCTCTCTTTGCTCTAATGTCTCACCACAGCAAAGAATAGGAGTTAAACCAGCCTCAAAAGCTTTTTTAACCTTCTTATTTAGTAAGCAATCATCCTCTTTGAAATAATCACGACGCTCTGAATGTCCAATGATTACATATTTAACACCTGCATCCACTAACATG
>CAZOUU010000258.1:0-2323 GCA_964583045.1 uncultured Lachnospiraceae bacterium
AGTCCCCATCTTCATCATATTGACCGGTACCCAAACATGTGATTAAAGTATATTGCTCATTCTTCATAAAATTATTTATCCTTATGGTTATTTAAAATTTAAATAATAACAGCTTTGTTACTATTCCACTTTTCCTACATATTCACCTTTATAGGATATATTTTCTTTTCCATTATCATCAGTTGTGATAATTTCAAATACTCTTACCCTAATCTTTTGGTGAGCATTTTGAAAGTTTAAAAGATCAAGAATTTCTATTTCTAAATTTACCTTCTTGCCATTAATTACAATTTTAATGCTTGCTATGGTCTCTGAAACTTTTTTATTTATATTAGTTTCATAGATTTGTAGTTCTTTTGTTTTAACTTGTTTTGTTAGAGTTTCAACTTTCAAATCACAATTAGTTGGCCCTTTAATATCTTCAGTCGCATTAGTTTTCTTGTTGGTATATTTAATTCCATCATCGACAATTTTGAATCTTCCATACCCTATTCCAGCTTTTCCTCCGAAGCCTAGCTCAGAGAATGCATAAGTAACCACATTTTCAAAAAAGCTAACTGAATAGTTTTCAAATTCCTCAAAAAGGAAAAAGAATTTAAATATTGTTCCTTCAGAGACTACTAAGTATTTTATCGGATTCGGATCAGCTTGCCCATCTGGTTGTCCATTTCCAGAATAGTAATCAGCATAATGCACATTCATCATATCTAAATTGTATTTAGGTAATTTTGCAATTGCATCAAATATGATTATTTTCCCCCTAGTTGTTTCATTACCCCATAATTTAGCTAATTCTTCATCAGAAACTTCTGTTACATTATTCTGTTTTGCTATCATTATAGCTGTTGCCAATCTAAGAATTCCTTTAATAGAACTTGCAGGAATAATAGGATGCCCGGAATTATAATCAAGTATCAGTCCAGTTTCTAAAACAGACTCAGATCCAAGTCCAACAATTAAAGGAGAGATTGTTTTGGCTGTAATTTCTATTCCTTTTAATCCCTCACCGTTTTTGCTTTCAAGATATTCCCATATTTTATCATTACGTTCAGCAACATATAAATCATTGTAAATACGTTGTTTATCTACAATATCAAATACTTTATCAACTATATCTATTTTTTTTGCAACAGAATCATTATCAAAGTTCCAGGAAATCATCCTACTAAGTTTTAAAGATAAATTTGTGTTTTTAGAGTTTAAAAGATTATATTCATTTTTAGGAATTGGTATTATTTCTTTCATTATTACCATCCTTATTTTTGGAAAAAGCCCTCGCATACCTTTTAAGCCATTCAACCATTCTTAAAGTTTCAGTTTGGACAACGATATATTCGGAACTTGATATTGAATTAATATATTCAAAGTATTCAAAATTGCTAAGAATAACTTCCCTATTTAATACAGATAAACTTATCCAACGTATTAAAGCAAAAGATACTTTTTCATGAGAACTGTTAGGTTTTGCTTTAGAGCACAGGAAGGCCATAGTTTGTCCTATCCCGTTACTTAATATCATATTGGGCAATCCAACCATTAAGCTCACGTCTTTATCTTCTACATAACCGTTAATCATTATTTGTTTAATTGTTTTCAATGCAAAACTAGCTCTATCTTGCTGTTTATTCATATTACAGTTCCTTTTCCACTAATTTAAATACACCATGTCCTAAGGAGTCATCGCCTCCAACTTGCAAATACTCTCCAACAGTTTTTAAAACATTATCCTTAATTGTAGCTGCCATCATATCATTGCTACCAAAACTGTTTCCCCAAACTATTACAAAATAAAATAAGGTATCAGAAGGCACATCTTCTTGATAACGTAAGGAACCATTTGAAGTTGTACCAGTTTGTTGATCGATTTTTATTGAGGCTGTTATAGGTAAACAATTAGATACACAATAATCAAAAACAACATCGGAAACAATTAATAAGTTTTTATAGTCATTTGGTAATAGTTTTTTTAATTTACTACTTAATTCCTCAGGTAAAGGTTGTGCTTTAACGACATAATCCTCAAGTAGAATGTCTTTGGTAGTATCTTTAGTATTTCCAATAAAAAAAGCCTCTTCTTCTTGAAGCGTAATTTCAAAATCATCAATTATCACATTACACATTCTTAGGTCTCTAGCATAACGAAGAAGTATAGCGGGACTTGTAACTGCAGCAAAAGGTACTACAGAAGATCTCATAGGAAATGCAAGAAGCTTAGCATCAGAAATTGAAAAAGATCCCGCAAACCCTGAATTATCCTCACTAGTATTAGAAGTTCCAAAAATTGTATTAACTAAGGAATCATCTTTTTCTTCTAATCTTTCAA
>CAZOUU010000259.1:0-2318 GCA_964583045.1 uncultured Lachnospiraceae bacterium
CCATAGGATAACTTCGCCTGCTTTTAATGATTTTGGTACATCTATAAGTCGCTGGTTACTAGAACCACGAAATCTTAGGTTTAGATTTTTTAAGTCTTCTTTAAATTCGCCATCTACAAGTACGTCGATGTAAGATAATAATTCACTAGTCTCTGGCCAGTCGTTACGCATAACTACCATGTCTTCATCAAAGGTGTAGCCTGAGTAACACCACAAGGTCTTGTCAGGATATTGTTCCTTGAAAGCTTTAGCTAGAGGTAGAAGAGCAATCTGATTAGAATGTTCAAAAGGCTCTCCACCTAATATAGTTAATCCTTTTATATAGCTGGCATTTACTTCGTCTAAAATCTGATACATAGTGGCATCTGTATAAGGCTCTCCATAGGAAAAATCCCAAGTCTCTTGATTGAAACAACCTTTACAGTGGTGAGTACAACCACTAACAAATAGTGATACCCTTACACCAGGACCATTAGCTATATCATGGGTTTTAATTGCTCCATAATTCATAAAATTATTCACACTTTCTTATATTATAAATGTAGTACTCTGGCTTTTATTTCTTTTGTTTTTCCTACGTTCCAGAAATTCTCACCTAAGTAGCCACAAGTTCTTCGAGTTACATTCATCTTAGCATGATCTTTGTTGCCACATTGTGGGCATTCCCACTCGTTGTCATCATTAATGGTTATCTCTCCATCATAGTTACATATGTGGCAGTAGTCTGATTTAGTGTTAAATTCAGCATACTGTATGTGATCATAGATATATTTAACTACATCCTCTAGAGCCTCTAGATTGTTACGCATATTTGGTATCTCCACGTAAGATATAGCGCCACCAGAAGAAATCTTTTGGAAACTACTTTCAAAATCAAATTTATTAAAGGCATCTATAGTCTCTCTAACATCTACATGGTAAGAATTAGTATAATAACCTTTATCGGTAATATCATCTATACTACCAAATTTAGCCTTGTCTATTCTGGCAAATCTATAGCATAAGCTTTCTGCAGGACTACCATATAAGCCAAAGTCTATATGTGTCTCAGCCTTCCATCTATCAGTGGTAGCACGAAGCTTGTTCATTACTCTTACAGCAAATTCTTTGCCACCTGGAGTGGTATGACTAACTCCCTTCATAGCCTTAGTTACTTCATATAGACCAATGTAACCAAGGGATATAGTAGAATATCCATTCATTAACAGTTTATCTATCTTTTCACCTTTTTTAAGACGAGCTATAGCACCGTATTGCCAATGTATAGGACTTACGTCAGAAGTAATTCCCATAAGTGCATTGTGTCTGCACATTAATGCTTCGTAGCATAATTCTAGACGCTCATCAAGCAATTTCCAGAAGGTCTCTTCGTCACCTTTAGCTATAAGGCCTATCTGTGGAAGATTAATACTTACAACACCTTGGTTAAAACGACCTTCAAACTTGTAATTACCATTCTCATCCTTCCAAGGAGTAAGGAAACTTCTGCAACCCATACAGCTAAATACATTTCCTTCATAATTTTCACGCATCTTTTTAGCGGAAATGTAATCAGGGTATAATCTCTTAGAAGAACATTTAACAGCAAGTCTAGTAATGTAATCGTATTTGCCGCCCTTTAAACAGTTATGCTCGTCAAGAACATATATAAGCTTAGGGAAGGCAGGAGTTACATATACACCAACCTCATTTTTTATACCTTCGTAACGTTGTCTAAGAATTTCTTCTATAATAAGAGCATTCTCTTCGATATATTCATCATCTTTTTCAAGATTAAGGAATAATGTAACAAAAGGAGATTGTCCATTGGTAGTCATCAATGTATTTATCTGGTATTGTATAGTCTGTACACCAGAACGTAATTCGTCTTGTAATCTGTCTCGAACCATCTTCTCTAAAGTATCTTCATCAACAGCATCTCCAAATTGAGCAACCATATTAGTTTTGTATTTATTGTAGCTCTTGCGAAGATATTTGCCTAAATGTTTAATGTCTACTGATTGTCCGCCGTACTGGCTACTGGCAACAGACGATATAATCTGTGTCAAAACAGTACAAGCTACTTGGAAACTCTTAGGACTCTCTATTAATTTACCATTCATAACAGTTCCGTTATCTAGCATGTCCCCTATGTTAATTAGGCAACAGTTAAATATAGGCTGTAGAAAATAGTCAGCATCGTGAAAATGCAATATGCCTTCTTCGTGAGCTTTGCTAATCTTTTCAGGAAGAAGTACACGCTTGGTTAAATCCTTTGATACTTCACCAGCTATTAAATCACGTTGAGTAGAGGCAACAGTTGCATTCTTGTTGGAATT
>CAZOUU010000260.1:0-2317 GCA_964583045.1 uncultured Lachnospiraceae bacterium
ACCTTGTAAACCACACATCATAATAACAGTAACTTCATTAGAAGGTAATAGCTTAAGTTCTGTAGTCTCTGAACCCATAAGCTTATCCATTTCTTCTTTTACAATCTTAATAACCATATGTCCTGGATTAAGACCTTGAAGCACCTCGGTACCAACTGCACGCTCACTTACTGCATTGATGAATTGCTTAACTACCTTGAAGTTAACATCGGCTTCTAGCAAAGCTCTTTTTACTTCCTTCATAGCTTCTTTTACATCAGCCTCTGTAAGCATACCTTTACTTTTTAATTTTTTAAATACATTTTGCAATTTATCTGATAAGCTATCAAATGCCATCTAAAATCCTCCTAATATGCTAGCTAATATTCTTCACATATTGCATTAGAAATTCTTTCTATCTCATCTATCTTGTCTATTAAAAGCTTATTATCATTGGATACCTTTAATTCTCCTGCTAAATGGTTAATCTGAGCCACCATCTTCTTAGTATTTTGAAACTTTTCAACCAATTGCAGCTTCTCCTCATACTCTTCTAATATCTTATCGCATCTTTTAATCAGGTCATATACTCCCTGCCTGCTTATGCCCTCTAGCTTAGCCACCTCAGAATATGAAAAATCATTAATAATAATCTCTTCATATATATCCTTTTGATGCTTAGTTAAAAGTTCTCCGTAAAAATCAAATAATAAATTTTGTCTAACTATCTTTTCCATAAAATTACCACCTGTAAAGTATTTTTACTTTACAAGTGGTAATTATATGACAATCATATAGGTTTGTCAAGTGTTTTATCTTGACAACATTATCTAGAATTATATATCTTTTTAAATATATATATAATTATCTCCTCGGATACTGGTTTACTAAAACAAATCATCCTGCATACATTGAACTACAAACAAATTTACATCTATATACTATACATCATATTCCGCGATTATTCCACACTTTTTAAAGACTCTACCATATTAATTTTCTTTAATTTAAAATACATAACTACATTTACAATTAATGCAAATAACAATGTGAATAGGAGGCTATATATAAAGCTTCTTATATATATATTGCGACTAAACATAACTGTATCTATCTCTACTGTTACTATAACAAAGCTATGTAGTATTCTTCCTAAGACGACTCCCAGCATACAACCTAATATGGTTAGTATAATATTTTCACGATATACATAATTGGCCACTTCTGTATTATAAAATCCCAATACCTTTAAGGAGGCTAGTTCTCTTCTACGTTCGTTTATATTTATATTATTTAGATTATACAAAACTACAAAGGCCAGTAATCCAGCGGATACTACTAATACCAATATAACCGTATTCATACTACTTAACATATCATCTACTTGTGATTTTAATTCTAAAGTGTAATTAACACTAACTATTGCATCAGTACTTAGATAATCCTCGCCTATATCTCTTAAGGCCGCTATATTTTTATCCTTAGCCTTAATCTCCACTAAATTAGGGGAATAAGTATCTTCCGTAATTTTCTCATAATACTCTTTGGTCATATATAGATTATGTCCCATATAATTTTCTACTATAGCACTAATATGAGCCGTAACTTCATTATCCTCGTCTACATTAAATGTGAAGTCATCCCCCACTTTTACATCTAACATATTAGCTATCTTTTCAGTTATAACAGCGCCATCATCTTCTAACTTATATGCTGCCTTAGTCTGTCTATCTCTAAAAGTAACAAATTTACTATATTTCTCCTTATCATCTGTTACATTTAGGTTCAATCTATAATTCTTATTATCATTTTCAATAGATAGATTATCTATATAAACGCTTATATAATCGTCTACTCTATCATCCTTATCAAGACCCGCAGCATCCTTCTTAGAGCTTATATATATATCTTTGGCAGCTACATTTTCATTATCATAGGCAAATGTAATATCATATAGAAATATATCCTTAAATTGTAATACCGCTATATCTGAAACTGAATCCTTTATACCATATCCCACAATCATTAATGCCATACAGGCTCCAATGCCAAACACCGTCATTAGAAATCTTTTCTTATATCTAAATAAGTTTCTTAGAGTAGCTTTATTAGTAAAGTTCAATTTTTTCCATATAATACTTATTCGCTCTAAAAATATTCTTTTGCCGTTTTTAGGTGGAATTGGACGCATAAGTACTGCCGGACTAGATTTAAACACCTTATTACACGCAAACATAGTTGCACCTATAATAGATATAAATGCAGCAATGGTTGCCATAATTCCATAGCTAAATTGATAAGGAATAATTATATTTTTAATATTAGGAGTAACTATTTG
>CAZOUU010000261.1:0-2314 GCA_964583045.1 uncultured Lachnospiraceae bacterium
ATTACATATTTTAACTATACTTATTTATAAGAAATGAGGATTTACTGTGAATAATATAACAGTACATCAAGATAATTTACCTATATATGACATAGTTTTTAATGACAATTTTGATAGCTTGCTTGTTTTACTTAACAAGCAAGCTATTAGTAATAAGAAGTTATGTATTGTTACTGAAACTAATGTAGCCGATTATTATCTTGATACTTTAACCAACTTAATAAAAGACAATTGTCTCTTACTAACCTCTTTTATATTTAAAGAAGGTGAGAGTAGTAAGAACTTAGATACAGTACAAGAATTATATGAGCATCTTATTATCAACAGGTTTGATAGAAATGATATACTTATAGCCTTAGGTGGTGGAGTAGTAGGTGATTTATGTGGATATACTGCTGCTACTTATCTCCGTGGTATTGATTTTATTCAGGTGCCTACTAGTTTACTTAGTCAAGTGGATAGCAGTGTAGGGGGCAAAACAGGAGTTGATTTTTCTTCCTATAAAAATATGGTGGGTGCCTTTCATATGCCTAAATTGGTATATATGAATATTTCTGTATTAGATACTATATCTGATAGACAATTCATATCAGGTATGGGTGAGGTAATAAAATATGGTGTCACCTTTGACAAGGATTTTTTTAACTGGATTGATAATAATTTTGATAATATATTAGAAAAAAATCATACTAGTCTTGCTTATATTATATCTAAAAGTTGTGATTGGAAGCGTCAGATTGTAGAGGAAGACCCCACTGAAAAAGGTGTTAGAGGTTTACTTAATTTTGGGCATACTCTAGGTCATGCTATAGAGAAATATATGAATTTCTCATTACTGCATGGTGAATGTGTAGCTATAGGTAGTATACTTTCTACAATTATCTCTTACCATAAAGGACTTATATCCAAAGAAGATATGGATTATATAATTAAACTATATACAAGATTTAAGTACCCTATTTTACCAAAGGATATAGATATACCTACTATAATTGAATACACAAAGAATGATAAAAAGATGCAAGCAGGTATCATTAAATTCATTCTACTAAAAAACATAGGAGAAGCATATATAGATACAACTGTAACTGAAGCTGATATGACTAAAGCTTTTACAGACTATTTTGCAATATATAAATAATGAAATATATCAAACCAATTATAGCTATGATTATACTGGTAGCTATTGATCAATTAACAAAATACCTAATTACCGCTAACTATGCTATAGGTGGCGGATTTAGTGTTATAAGGGAAGTATTCGAGATAAGATACCTTCGTAATGAAGGTGCGGCTTGGGGTATGCTACAAGGTAAACGTGTCATTTTCCTTATAATTACTGCTATTGTACTGATATTTGGTACTTACGTATATTATAAAATTATTAATGCTAGCACACATTATAATTCCATTAAGGTATTACTAATTTTCTTCTTATCTGGAGCTATTGGTAATATGATTGATAGATTAATAAATGGCTATGTAGTAGATTTTCTATACATTAAGCTAATTGATTTTCCTATTTTTAATGTAGCTGACTGCTATGTCACTATGTCACTTATCGTTCTTATAATACTATTATTTACAGTATATAAGCATGATGATTTAGAAAGTATGGTATTTGGTAAAAAAGATGATTGATAAAACATTAAGATTTATACCAGAAGAAGAGGATGCTGACATTAGAATAGATAAATATTTAAATGAGTTATGTGAAGATTTTTCACGCTCATTTATACAAAAATCTATAGAGAAACAGCTTATAATAGTAAATGCTTCACCAATTAAAAGTAATTACAAAATTAAAGCTGGAGATATTATAGATTTCAGTGTAGAAACCCCTATACTTTTAGATGTACAACCTGAAGATATTTCTCTTGATATTTTATATGAAGATAGTGATATAATAATAATAAATAAACCAAAGGGTATGGTAGTTCATCCAGCACCAGGACATTATAGTGGAACCTTAGTTAATGCACTTATGTATCACTGTAGAGACAATTTATCTTCAATAAATGGTGTTTTAAGGTCTGGTATCGTACATAGAATTGATCGAGACACTACTGGTTTATTAGTTGTATGTAAGAATGATAATGCACATATAAGTCTTGCTGAACAGCTTAAAGTACATTCTATTACTAGAAAGTATGTAGCTATAGCTAATCATATTATTACAGAAGCTTCTGGCACTATTGATAAACCAATAGGTCGAAATCCTTCAGACCGCAAGAAGATGGCCGTTATTCAACCTATGAATAATAATCAAAATGGAAGAGACGCTATTACACACTATAAAGTACTTGATAGATTA
>CAZOUU010000262.1:0-2310 GCA_964583045.1 uncultured Lachnospiraceae bacterium
TCTTTACATTCTATGTCTATGATAAACTCTGAGCTCTATATCCTTCTGATATAATATCCAACTGCTTACTAAATCTGTCTAGCTGTTCTATGTCTTCAGTCTGGAATATCCTATAAAACTCATCTTGAATCTTAACAACCTCTCGCTTATTAGCTACTTTAAATAAGTTCTGTATATTTATAAGTATATCCGATACTATATTGGCTTTAATCTGGAAGGTGTTCTGTGCATCCATAATCTCATCACGCACTGTACTCATCTCATTATCCAATTGTATAATAGCATCCGATGCTTTTGATAGCTTCTCTTTTATGTGAGCTGGCATATTGCCCTTATATTTGTACTGTAAAGAATGTTCTACTGTTGCCCAGAAATTCATAGCTAGTGTTCTTATCTGTATCTCTGCTTGAATTCTCTTAGTTCCATCCATAGTATATACATCATAATATATAATCATATGATAGCTTCTATATCCACTCTCTTTCATATGGTTTATGTAGTCTTTTTCGCTCATAACTTCCATATCAGTTCGCTTATGTATAATCTCTACTACCTTATCTATATCCTCAACAAACTGACATATAATTCTAATACCTGCTATATTCTTATTCTGCATCTTGTCTAGTATACTAGATATCTTCTTAACTCGCCCATTGACCATCTCTATAGGTGAATATAATCCAGCTTCTCTATACTCACTAATAATGTGTTCAAACTTAACTGTTAATTCATCAACAGCCAGTCTATATGGTGCTAAAATCTCACGCCATAATTGTATTTCCATTGCAATCACCCCTATATATAATTTGATTAGTAATATCTCTTTTGTCAATTCCCCAATTGCACAATAATCATTAAATACATGCCCTTTTCTTATGTCCCTATAGTACTATACTACTTGATCATAAGATATATATATTATATCATATTCTCTTTTAAAAATGTAGTAAATTCTACTTTTCCGTGTTTTTAAGAAAGATGTAAGGATTGATACTTACTTCTCTTTCATATTCATCTCTTATATATATTCCTATATGTAAATGAACTACAAATTTTCCAGTAGTTCCTTCCTCTCCATATCCTGTATCTCCCATATATCCTAATAACTGTCCAGGATATACCTTATCTCCTATTTTCAAATTATGTGCATAACTATGTAGATGTGCATAGTAGAAATAATTATTGTTCTCTGTTAACACACCCACTCTATATCCTCATCCACATGATTATATATATTATAAAAGCTATTATACATCCCCTTTTTCTCAATACTGCCATTTAGAATTTTCTTTGTCTTATATTCTGAGGGCGTATACTGAAACTTGGCAAGCTCATACTCATATAGTTTTTCAAGATTTAGCTTGGCTATCCTTACATTTACATTTACTAGGTATCCTATTAACACAGACCATGCCAGCATAGATAGTATATAGATTCTTAGACTTTTTTGTTTTATATACCGGTAATTAAAAAAAGTAGCCATAAAAACCTCCACCATATATTATATGGCAAAAAATTTATATTATGACTACATCTTCTATAAGATTATCTCCATCTGCTGCTGTGGTTGCAAGAAAATCACATCTTTCATTACCTGGATGACCAGCATGCCCCTTTACCCATATCCATTCTATGTTATGTGGTTTAGTGGCTTCTAACAGTCTTTTCCATAGGTCTACATTCTTAACAGGCTCATTCTTACCACGTTTCCAACCCTTTTTAATCCAGCTATCTAACCACCCCTTATTAAATGCATTTATAACATATTGGGAGTCGGAATATAACTTTACTTCACAAGGTTTTGTAAGGGCTTCTAGGCCTGCTATAGCCGCCATAAGCTCCATACGATTGTTAGTGGTCTTTATATATCCTTTACTATATTCTCTTGTATGCATAGTCCCAGTAGAATCTATATATTCTAATACTGTACCATAGCCACCTGGTCCATCTGGGTTACCCCTTGCAGAACCATCTGTATATATCGTTACTAACATATTCTACTCCTTATGTCTTGAGATTTCTTAATGATATCATCTATATCTACATTAGTAAATCTACCATTTTCATATAATATATTTCCCTGCAACATAGTCATCTTTACATTCTCTTTACTACCACTATATACTAGATTATCTACTATGTGGAAAGCTGGCTGCATATTAGGTCTCTTCATATCAATTCTAATAATATCTGCTAATTTACCTATTTCTAATGTATCAGCATTATTTAGACCCATAGCATAGGCTCCATTAACCGTAGCCATATGAAGCACTGTACTAGCAGATAATGCGCTGGCATCTTCTAAGGATA
>CAZOUU010000263.1:0-2288 GCA_964583045.1 uncultured Lachnospiraceae bacterium
ATGGTTATACGGCTCCAGACCCGATAACAACTAAGATAACAGCAGGTGCATTAACTACCGAGAAATTAGTGGTTAATTCAGCTAGCAAGACAGATAAAACTACTTCTAGTAATGCAACTAAGACTGGTGATAATGCAGGCGTATATGGTATATTAATTGTACTTATGGTTGCTTTGGCGGGTATGATAGCAACAGTGGTTCTTAGAAGAAAACGCAGTAACATATAGGGACATAGTTTACAGACAGTAGATATTTAATTAGGAAAACATTTATATAATCCTACTTTCATAGATATATGAAACACTTAGGTTTCAATTATCTATGGAGGTGGGATTTTTTTAATATATAAAGAGTGATTGCTTTAGATAAATGTAGTATAATACATCTAGAATAATTATGTAAAAGAGAGGTACGTAATGGATATAAAGCTAGAATATATATTTATAGGGGTTATAGCAATCTTATTAATAGGAATATACATATATAACATATATATGGGACATAAGTTAAACAAGATAAAAAAACAGTTGCAAGAAGCAGCAGATAATCAGTATAGGCATTTTGAAGAGGTACAAGAGGTTAGTGCCAGCTTAGAAAAGGTAAGAGAAGAATTATTGCAGCAAAAGGCTAATATAGATAAAGAAGATGAAGTATATCAGAGATATATAAATGAGCATAAAGACAGTATTAAGACCATTAAGAAGCTAGTGGTTACAGGAGATCCGTTGTTAGATACTGTACTATCTGATAAGAAAGAGGTGGCTGCTAATGATAATATAGTACTAGAGTATGATATAAGGGGTAAGGTGTCTTTACCATTTTCAGAGATAGATAAGGTAAGTCTATTTGGAAATATATTAGATAATGCTATAGAGGCGGCATGTCAAGTAGAGCTTAAGCCCTATATAAAGCTGCAGATTAGGGAAAAGGGAGATAATACAATAATAACCTGTGAGAATTCGAAGCTAAAGGATATTACCCCAATTGTCAATAATATGGAGACTACAAAGTTAGATAAGTCTAATCATGGTAGAGGAACAAAGATAATTAAAAACATAGCCAGCAGATATAAAGGGATATGCACCTATGAGGATAAGGGCGATATATTTTTAGTGGCAATTATGCTATAGTATTAGCGAAGATTAATTTTACAGTAATAGATATATATGAGGTGATATAATTATGGGAATATATGAGGCTTTTCAATTATTTATAGATGCATTTCTGTCGGGAATTACAATAATATATTTTCTTGTGTTTTATATGGGAAAGAGAGAGCACAAGGCAAGATGGATAATTATATATATATGACTATACAGATCCTATCTAATTGGATTATTAAGATATATAGGACATATGGGCATAATGAGAAAATCATGCTGTTGCTGTATATAGTAGGATTTCTATATATGTTTGTAGGTGTATCTAGGTGGAGTAATACAAAGAGATATATGCACATTGTAGCACTGATAATATATTTTTTCCTAGAAAGTATTACACTTACGATTGCCAACTACATAGAAGAGCTGCTATTTAATATGCCTTATGCAGCAGATAATATAATACTTAATGTGGGAGAGTTTTGGAGATATACTATCATTGAGTTTATCATTATAAATATATATTGTGGTATAGCAGTGTTTGTGATGAATAAATTGTTTAAGAGGGAAAGGTTATATACTGATTCGGTGGGTAAGAGAATGTATTGGATATCTCAGGCCATAATTATATTTATAACTGATATGGGTAATTACGTAAGAACTATGGAGCTTATAGGGGCTAATGATATAGAACTAAGTGGTGAAGCTATGGATAAAGAACAATTAGAAGAGATATACAAGGTTGATTTAGCACATAAGATAGGTTATGTAGATACTAATGTACATACTATATATAGTATGGCAAATGAATACCTAGAAGAGATAGCTATGTATTGCAATAGGAAGAAACTGACCCTGGATATACAGGCAGATATAGAAGAATTGGACGAGAATAGAGAGATGATACTATGTATTGTCTTGAAGAGTATATTTACAGAGCTGATTGAAGGCAGGATATATAACATAGAAGACAATGAGGCAGATATCAGATTAGAAATAAAGTGTAAGGCGGGTATAGATATTAAGGCTAGTACCTCTTTAAATTACACAAGGAATAGAGATGAAAGGGTAAAGAAAAAACTAAGAGAAAGCAAGAAGGTATTGAATTAACAGGAACACCCACACCTAATGGTCTTATGGACCTATGGGCTGAGATTTACTTACTCGACCAAGGACAACGTTTAGGCA
>CAZOUU010000264.1:0-2281 GCA_964583045.1 uncultured Lachnospiraceae bacterium
ATATTAATTAAAATATAGTAAAATATTTATATGAGGGGATTAATATGAATAGGGATAGATTATCAGGTAAGGATATAGTGAAGAAGATTATATTATTGCTTGTATGTATAGGAATAAATATAGGTGGAGGTCAGCTGGCGACACAATTTAATCTGCCATTTTGGTTAGATTCTGTAGGAACCTGCTTTGCGGCATGCATTGTTGGACCTATAGGGGGTGCTCTTGTAGGAATTATAAGTAATCTTATATGTGGAATCTGGACTCACTCTGCCACAGTATATGTAATAACGGGTGCTGCTATAGGTATAACAACAGGTATTTGCTATAAAAGAGGCTTTTTCAAAGATTTGTTTGGAGTCTTTTGTGGCGGAGCTATAGTATCATTTGTAACGATTATTATATCTACATTTATTAACTGTATAATGAATGGTGGTTATACCCATAATCTTTGGGGAGACGCTTTGTTTAATATGTTAGGTGGAGATAGTAATATGATAGTTAATTCTGCACTTAGCGAGACATTTGTAGATATACCAGACAAAGTGATTACTTTGTTGGTGATATATGTATTATTAAGATTACTTAGATGCAATAAGAGGGATGATTATGATGAGAAGGTTATATAAGATAGTTTTAGTGTTTATACTGTTTGGTGTAGTTTTAGCAAATGCTAGAGAAGCCTATGCGGCTGATGAGACTATAACAGGCCAAGAGGTTATATATGGCGATGAAGAAGGATTAGAGTCACTAGAGGTAAATGCTATAGCAGAGACAGAGGATGGATACATATGGGCTGGTACTTATTCGGGATTATATAGATATGATGGTTCTAAGTTTTCTTTGATTAATCTAGATGGTAGAATTAAAAATGTAATGAGCTTATATGTAGATAGGCAAGGCAGGCTATGGATAGGAACTAATGATAATGGTATTGCTGTATATGACGGTAAAAAGGTTGAATTTTATGATAAAAGTGATAAATTAACTTCTAACAGTATACGTTCTATGGTAGAGGATAATGAAGGAAATATGTATGTGGGTACAGTAGATAGTCTGTCAGTTATACATACAGATGGTACGGTGGCGGCTCTTGATGTACCAGGTGATATAAGATGCGTTAAATCTCTTGCTATATCAGAGGATGGAGTTATAGCGGGAGTTACTAATAGTGGTATTTTGTTTTTTATAAAGGATGAGAAATGCCTAGGTAATGATAAATTAAATACCACCGATGGTATATATTATACCTGCGTATGTAATAAGACAGGAGAAGATTTCCTCGTAGCGACATCTGATAACTCGGTGTTTACCTGTAGATATAATGGCGTGATTGAAACGGAGGAATTTGGAAATACAGGTGATGTAATAGCTGCTAGTGTTTTAGTAAAGAATGCAGGTGGTGGCTATTTCCTATGCGCGGAAGGTGGATATGGCTTTTTTGATGAAAGCGGTAAATTTAATGATATGAGATCTGATAATTTTGGAGGATCGGTATCAGGGGTTATAGAGGATTATCAGGGCAACTACTGGGTATCATCTACCAAACAGGGTATCAATAAGATTACCCCAAGTCCGTTTGCAGATGTGTTTGCGGAAAATGGCTTAGAAGACAGAGTAGTTAATGCAGTCATAGGTATAGATGGGTATCTTTATGTGGGTTGTGATGACGGACTTGAGATAATAGATTTAAGTACTAATACTACACTAGATACAAAATTGTATCAGGAATTAGTGGGAGTAAGAGTAAGAGGTCTAATGAAGGATGGTAAGGATAACCTGTGGATTAGTACATATGGTACTGGTGGATTATTATGTTATGGCTCGGATGAGAGTATTACTTATTACAACGAAGGAACCGCAGGGACTATGGGAGGTCGCTTTAGGTCTACTATAGAGCTTAAAAGCGGAACTATACTAGCAGCAACTACTACAGGTATTACATATATAGAACATGGAGAAGTAATTAATACTATAGGCGAAGAGGATGGATTAACTACTCCTCAGATATTATCTATGGTTGAATCAGAAAATGGAGATGTATTAGCAGGTAGTGATGGTGGTGGAATATATGTAGTAAGAGAGGGTAAGCTGGTAAGTACTATTGACGAGGATAACGGACTAGATACTCTTGTTGTATTACGAATAGTTCCGTGTAAAGACGGATATTTGGTTATTACTAGTAATTCTATATATTATATGGATAATAATTATAAGGTCGAACCGCTAGATAAATTTCCATATAGTAATAATTATGATGCATATATAAATAAGAATGATGAAG
>CAZOUU010000265.1:0-2277 GCA_964583045.1 uncultured Lachnospiraceae bacterium
TTTTGTTTGAAAAAATAGGTAGCTATTATACATACAGGTATGTATAGAAGAAAATAAAAAGTAGTATCCTTAGAATATCCAGTGGATAAGGTAATAATTATGGAGGATATAAATATATATTCCATAATACAGTTACATATAGATATTATTTTATTTAAGTATTTATTCATATGCGACTACCTCCCATTTACTCATATTATCATTGTAAGGAGTGAATTGAACACTTTTTACTTCGGGTACAAGGTAATATACAGGTATCTGTTTATTGATTAAATCTTCGTATAAAGTAATCATAGCCTCTCGCCTGTCGTTTGATATAATTACAAAGAAACTGGTATCTGAATTATCGATATTATCATATACTAAGCTGGAAAAGTCAGATGTATCACTGTGTATGTCCAAGCGACTAAGAGCTTTGTCAATGGTATATATGTGAGAAGAGCCTGAGCCGGAAGCAATGCTTATATTTTCTTTGGTTTTAATATCCACGCCGTTAGCATGCAGGGATACAGGAATCTTATCATTTATAAACATAGCGGCTAAAGTACTAGCGCAGCTTATTACACTTTCACGAATATCAGCTTCACCGTATATAGTCTCAGTATTCATATTTAAAAATATATGTATATCATAGGTAGAACTAGGGAAATAGGTATTAACCATAGGAACTGACGATTTAGCATAGGCTTTCCAATTAATACTTTTAAAAGAATCATAAGATTGATAATCCCTGATGCTCTTAAAAAGAAAAGGATCCTCTAAGGTATTGTTACGAACCTCGTATTCACCTATGATACGATTGTATATGGCCTCTATGGATATAGCAGGGGCTTTGGCAGGAAATACATACAAGTAGTCTTTACAAGGATAACTGCAGTTAAATAGAGAGGTCATAAATAGGTCTCTACTCTCAACAGTAATATCTTCTATAGTATATAATCCGCGAGTGGTAGTAGCAAATTTAAAAATTCTAACTATTTTTTGCTTGCCCATAATAGAAAAACCATCATTTCTATAGTGGTAATCAGATATAGTACCTATATCATTTTTATCAAATCTAAAGGTTCTAGATAGCTTGAATTTGATATGTATAATTGGAAGAGGCAATAGCTTATTATTATTAATGGTTTCTACTAAGGTAACGGGTTCATAGCAATATACATAGTTAGTACTATACGCTAGAGAAACACTAAGATTTTTCTTCCAATATTTTTTGTATATATTATATTGTATTGCAAATACAATTAGTGCAATTATTATTGCAAGTATAAGCTGCATATTATTTCTCCCAATCTTCTGTAGGTACAGGTATCCCATCTATTATTCCGTTAATAATGCTTTGATTTTCTACCAAGGTATATTTTTTATAGGTCATGATTCTATGAGAAAATATGTAGGGAGCTAATGTTTTTATGTCATCAGGAATTACATAATCTCTACCGCGAATAGCGGCATAGGCTTTGGCAGCTTTTAAAATAGCAAGAGTACCTCTGGAATTTATACCATATACTATCTGTTCACTGTTGCGAGTGGCTATAACTATGTCTACTATATATTGTCGGATGCAATCCGCTACATATACCTGTTGATATGTATTCTGCATATCAAGTAGAGCATCTAGGGAGCATACACTAGATATTTCATCGATAGGATTGTTGTAGATGTATCTATTTATTATATCTAATTCTTCGGAAGCAGAAGGTAGTCCCATAGATAGCTTCATCATAAATCTATCTAATTGAGCCTCAGGAAGGGGATAGGTTCCAGTAGTTTCTATAGGGTTTTCTGTGGCTATAATAAAGAAAGGCGAATGTAAAGGTCTGGTTACGCCATCTGTAGTTATTTGCTTTTCCTCCATACATTCTAAAAGGCTGGACTGGGTTCTTGGAGTAGCTCGATTAATTTCATCTGCTAGTAATATATTAGTAAAGGCAGGACCTGGAATGAAATTAAATTCAGTGGTCTTGGGATTAAATACATTTATACCCGTTACATCAGAAGGTAATAAATCTGGAGTAAATTGAATACGGCTAAAAGAAGCATCTATAGATTTGGCGATAGATTTAGCAAGCATAGTTTTTCCAGTTCCTGGTGTATCCTCTAAAAGAATGTGTCCTCCTGATATAAGAGCAGTTATAATTAAGTCAATAGTGGTTTCTTTACCTACTATGACTTTGTTAATGTTATCTCTAATACGTGATGCCTCTTCTTTGATATCCGTTATTTCCATAAAAATCTCCATTCCGCGCGCCTTCGGGCGCGGCACAAATAGTAATG
>CAZOUU010000266.1:0-2266 GCA_964583045.1 uncultured Lachnospiraceae bacterium
GACTTAGTGAATCTGGACTTGATAAATTAATTAGAGCTAGTTATTCGTTGCTAGGTCTAATAAGCTATTTAACCTCTGGAGAAGATGAAACTAGAGCTTGGACTATAACTAAGGGAACTAAAGCACCAGGTGCTGCAGGTAAGATACATACAGATTTCGAGAGAGGATTTATACGTGCTGAAGTAGTTAACTATAAGGATTTAGTTGAAAATGGTAGTATGGTAGCTGCCAGAGAAAAAGGTCTTGTACGTTCCGAGGGCAAGGAATATATAGTGCAGGATGGAGACGTTATATTATTTAAATTTAACGTATAGAGGGGATATATATTATGGACATACAATTTCCTAATTTAGGAATAAATTTAAAAAATGTATTAAATGGAATTAGCATATTTGGATTTGATATAAAGTTCTATGGACTTATTATTGCTACTGGTTTTTTACTTGCTTATTTTGCCATAGCGGGTGAAGCTAGGCGAACTAAACAAAATCCAGAAGATTATCTAGACTATTTTCTATGGCTTATCATTCCAGCTATACTAGGTGCAAGAGTATATTTTGTATTCTTTAGCTATAAGAGCTTTTTTGTAAAGGGTCAAGGCGTATGGGATACTATTAAAGGTGTTATAAATATACGTGGTGGCGGACTTGCTATATATGGTGGTATTATAGCTGGAGTTATAGTGCTTATTATATTTGCTAAGAAGAGAAAGCTAAACATCTGGCAGATGACAGATACCTGTATAATGGGATTGCTTATAGGTCAAATACTTGGTCGTTGGGGTAATTTCTTTAACCGTGAAGCCTTTGGAGAATATACAAACTCTTTATTTGCTATGGCTATACCAGTTAAATACTATCAAGATAATAATACCTTATTAGGATTGATTAATCATGGCATTATATCTGAGAAGATGATAAATAATGTGAAGCTTATAGATGGATTAGAGTACATACAGGTTCATCCAACCTTCCTTTATGAATCGGTGTGGAATCTTGCATTACTTCTTATTATATTCTTGTATAGAAGAAATAAGAAATTTGAAGGTGAATTAGCATTGATATATTTCTGGGGATATGGTATGGGAAGAGTATGGATAGAAGGACTGAGGACAGATTCCCTTATGATACCAGGTATTAATATGAGAGTATCACAGTTACTTGCAGCTGTATGTGTATTAGTATCTGCAGGATTGCTTATATACAAACGAATCAAGTTAAAGAAAAGTGGAGATTTACCGATAGATACCAGTGGCGAGCCAGTGGAGGAAAATTGTTAAAATTGCATATATTATGTCGATATACTAGATATAGTGCATAGTTTTGACGGATATAACTAGATATTGAAGAATGAAGTGGAAAAAACGAAAGAATCGCAGGAATGTGGTTCTTTTTTTGTGCAATTAGCACAATTTGAAGTTGAAAATTTTGTCTAAAATAACCCAAACAAATCGTAAAATTGTTGTTAAAAGCCCTTGATTTTGGTGGGGGAAAGCTATATAATAGTGGTTGTAAGTGGTAAGAAAGTGGTACACAGTGGTGGAAAGTGGTAGATACCCCGGTGGGGGAGCAGGTGAAAGTATATGTCAAAAGGACTAAAAGGCGAATTTAATCATTCCATAGATGCCAAAGGCAGACTAATAGTTCCTTCTAAGCTAAGAGAACAGCTTGGACTTACTTTCGTTGTCACAAGAGGACAAGATGGGTGCTTGGATGCTTACCCTAATGATGCTTGGGAAGAGTTTGAAGCGAGAATAGATGCACTACCAAGTATGAACAGCGAAGCAAGAAGTATTCAAAGATTCTTCCGCTCAGGTGCAACTGATGTAGAGATAGATAATCAAGGAAGAATATTATTACCACAGACTTTAAGAGATTTTGCCAAGATAGAAAAGGAAGTAGTTATAGTTGGTAATGGTAACAAAGCAGAGATATGGAGTAAAGACAAGTGGGAAGAGATTAATAACATAGACAACCTTGACTTTAATAAGATAGCAAGTAACTTTGAAAGTGCCGGATTAAGCTACTAGGAGGAGATACAATGGAATTTACACACAAATCAGTATTACTTGATGAAGTAATAGAGAACTTAAACATTAAGCCTGACGGTGTGTATGTGGATGGAACTCTTGGAGGTGCAGGACATGCACTAGAAGTAGTTAAAAGACTTTCAAATAAAGGTAGGTTCATAGGAATAGACCAGGATGCCGATGCCATAGAGGCAGCATCCTCTCGTCTATCCCCTTATATAGATAAAGCTTTGATTG